>DASTZB010000249.1:0-4964 GCA_035764525.1 Chitinophagaceae bacterium
GGTTTTCCCATTCTTGGTGTTACTACCCATGTTCCGATCCGTGCGTCCATCCATGTGAGCTGTTGACCAACTTCGCCGGCATACAACAAACCATCTCCATCTACATGTATATTATATCTTGTTGCTTTAAAATGCCAGTCAATAATTTCTTTTAGTACTGGCAGAATTTCATCGAGCACAAATTTTTTATCACCAGTTGCCAGTAAATATTTATATACAGCAATAAAATACCAGAGTGTGCCGTCCACATTATTATACTCCGGTGGTTCTTTTTCCTGGAAGCGGTTTGGCAACATACCCATGCTTACACTTTTTGCAAATGCTGCAAGGATCTTTTTTGCATCATCAAATCGCCCGTTACTTAAGGTGAGACCGGACAATGATAGCATTGTATCTCTTCCCCAATCAGTGAACCAATGATAACCGGCGATCACTGTTTTCAGATCCTCGTCCCGTTTCACAATGAACTGGTCTGCGGCAAGAATGAGTTGTCGTAATGTTTCATCTTCCGGCTGACCTTTTAATAATTTCTTTCTTCTTTTAAATTCCTGTTTTATTAGATCTGCGCCATCTCGCTTTTCCGGATTTTCAGTAGCGACAATAATATTTAATTCATCGCCTTCCTTCAACTGAACGGAGAATACACCATGATTGAACAGGTCTTCTGTATAATCTAACCCACGATATTGCTCTACGCTATATTTAAAATTATTAAACCATCTCGGCGTATGCAGATAGTTTGATCCCGGAACGGAAATGTAAACGTTGTTTACTCCATCGGGTTGATTGTGAAAAATTCCATTATTAAAGTCTACATCCCAATGCATACGAGGCGAGGCATGGCCAAGTTCATGATACCCCCTTGCAGCCATAAGTGGCAAAAACTCTATTATGAAAGGAGAATCTGTTTTCAACACCTCATATTTTATTACAACTGTGTTTTCATCATGTATCATGCAGATCGTTTTCTTCAACCTGGTTCCACTTATTTCATAGATCCATTCAGGGAAAAAATCTTTAGTAAAACTTTCCAGGTACTGATTGCCATTTGGATGAAGCACATCGCCGTCATAAACATTACAACTTAGTTCAAACCTGCTTTCACCTTTGATAATTGTTTCATCTAATTTAGAAAGCAAAACCATTCTATCCGTTGGTGGGGTGATGGCTGCTACAAATAGACCATGATAACGTCTTGTATGTGCACCGGTGATTGATGAACCGCTCCAGCCACCAAGACCGTTTGTTTCTAAGTATTCACATTCTGCGGCGTGGTTAAAGTTTTGCAGAAAGGATCTATCTTTTTTAAGTTGCATACTGATTTTTTGCGAAAATTTTGCGCCTTTGCGTGAAGCATTCTGCTGAATAGCGAAAAGAACGTATAAGAGTGCGACGCAACAGACGATGATAGTAGTACCCCTGCTGGTTACATCACCATCTCTTCCTTCATTGATGTCTTCTTTCTTTCTTCTGCTGAACTTACCCGATTGATCAGCTCCGCCACTACTCCTGTCCAACCTGTTTGATGTGATGCGCCGACACCTCTTGCTGTATCGCCATGAAAATATTCATAGAACAGCACGAGATCTTTGAAATGCTCATCACGATAAATATCATAATTATCATTTACAGGTCGATTACTATTTGCATCTTTTTGGAAAGTTGAGATCAATCGCTTTGAAATTTCATTAGCCACATCGACCAATGTCATCCAGTTGCCTGAACCAGTTGGAAATTCAACCTTTGAATCATTTTTATAATAATCACTGTAAGTATGCAGCGCATTCACGAGTAAATAATTCATCGGCATCCATACAGGGCCACGCCAATTACTATTGCCACCAAAGAGACCGCTGGTACCTTCGCCCGGTTGATAATCGAGTCCAAAGTCTTGACCGTCAATATTTACATTGTAACCATGTTCATGAATTTTTGAAATGCTGCGAATGCCACCACGACTTAAAAATTCATTTTCATCCAGCAATGCCTTCAATAATTTTTCCAAACGGGGTCTTGGCACCAGTGATAATAAAATATCATCATGCTCTTTCAGTTCTTCAATAACGAGGTACTGATTATTCTTTTCACGATACTTCTGGAACCACTTAAGACGATTATAAAAATCAGGAACTTTTGCAAGCAGGTCCTTTTTAAGAACAAACCCGGCAAACAACGTCGAGAGCCCTACCAGCGAACGAATTTTTACAGGAATAAATCTTCCATCGGGCATAGAGAGTACATCATAAAAAAATCCTTCCTGGTCATCCCAGCTTCCTGTCCAGTTTTCACCAATGCGGTTGAGCGATTCAGCGATATAAACAAAATGCTCAAAGAATTTTGTGGTCACATCCTCATAAGAAGTATTGTATTGGGATATCTCTAATGCCATCTCCAGCATGTTCAGACAATACATCGCCATCCAACTTGTACCATCAGCCTGCTCCAACACTCCACCACCGGGGATCATATTGCTGCGATCAAACACCCCAATATTATCAAGACCAAGAAACCCACCTTCAAAAACATTATTGCCTTTACTGTCTTTTCTGTTTACCCACCAGGTAAAATTGATAAGCAATTTCTGAAACACTCTTTCTAAAAACTGAACATCAGGGTTACCTGTTCTTTCTTTATCTATTTTATACACCTGTAAACAACTCCATGCATGCACAGGAGGATTTACATCACTGAATGCCCACTCATATGCTGGCAGCTGACCATTGGGATGCATGTACCATTCACGCAAAAACAAAATGAGCTGGCTCTTTGCAAAATCAGGATCAACCATACTTAGCGGCACACAATGAAAAGCGAGGTCCCATGCAGCATACCACGGATACTCCCATTTATCAGGCATTGAAATTATATCTTCATTGTTGAGTGAACTCCATTCATGATTGCGGCCTTGTTTTCGTTGTTCTGGTGGTGCAGGCTGACCTGGATCACCATTTAACCAACGCGGAATATCTATATTAAAATATTGTTTGCTCCATAGCATACCGGCGAATGCCTGGCGTTGGATATTGACCAGCTCTTTATCCTTTGCAGTTGTAATTCCTTCATAAAATTCATCAGCCTCAATGATACGCTGCTCAAAAACCTCATCAAACGAAATATCAAAAGGATCTTTATCTATAAAATGTTTGCTGAAGCGCATCCTTACGGTGACGCAAGAACTACCATCAATAGTATATTCATACATGGGGGCAAACTTGCTTCCATTTTTCTTTTCTTCCAGCCGGTCAAAGCGCTGTTCCTGTACAGCAGTATGAAAAGCATCTTTCACATAAGGCGTTTTATTTGGCACACCATATAACCTCTCAGTGTTGGTTTCATTCTCTGTAAATAAGGTCCGCACCGGTTTTTCAAAATAGAAATGATAATCGCCTTCCCAATAATGATCAGCCTTTACATGACCATAGCCTTCACCACCATCTTTCAAATAGATCAATGGCTTTTCATGCATCAATCCAAAACTCCAGAGATTGCGGAGCCATAGTGTAGGCAACAAAGCAATATATGCCGCAGCATCACCTCGATTATGGATGGTCACCCGAATTAAAATATCTTCTGCTTCGTTCTTTGCATATTCAGTAAAAACATCAAAATATCTATTCTCATTAAAAATTCCTGTATCCAATAACTCATATTCTTTTTCAAACTTGTTGCGGTTGCGATTCGTATTCACCAGGTCAGCATAAGGATATTCCGCCTGCGGATACTTGTACAAATGTTTCATGTAAGAATGCGAAGGAGTATTGTCCAAATAATAATACAACTCTTTCACATCTTCTCCATGATTGCCTTCACTTCCCGCGAGCCCAAATAATCTTTCTTTTAATATGGGGTCTTTGCCATTCCATAAAGTCAATGCAAAACAAATATGTTGCTGGTTATCGCTGATGCCTGCAATACCATCTTCACCCCAGCGATAAACTTTTGATCTTGCGTGATCATGCGGAAAATAGTCCCAGGCATTACCATACTCACTGTAATCTTCCCGCACTGTGCCCCATTGGCGTTCGCTGAGATAGGGTCCCCATCGTTTCCACTTCGGATCACTCATTCGTTGTTGTTCTGCAGTCATACCCCCAACCCCTGAAGGGGAATTATGAGAAGTCCCATTATTTGGATTTGCATTCATGAATTTCTTTTTATGTTGTGATCTGTGGTGCTACTATGAAGCTTTTGTTGCGACGCTCCATTTATCTTTTAATTGCTTATCATCTTTTATTAATTTACAATCTAAGTCACCCCTTTAGGGGGCAGGGAGTCAACCATTATCCTCAAATCCCGGATACAACGTCATTCCACCATCAACAAACAAAGAAGTACCATTAATATAATCGGCATCATCGCTTGCTAAAAATACCGCGGCTTTACCGATATCTTCAACCTGACCAATACGTTTTTCGGGAATTAGTCTTAATAGTTGTTGTAAATGTTCTGAAGTATCCCATGCATCATGATTGATCGGAGTAGCAACAGCACCGGGTGCTATCGAATTGATGCGGATCTTCTTTGGCGCAAATTCCTGTGCAATGGTTTTCATCATCAGCATCACTCCACCTTTACTTGCTGCATAGTTAGCATGTCCTGCCCAGGGAATTACCTCATGTACACTGCTCATACAAATAATTTTACCTGCAGATTTTGATTTACCATTTACACCTCTTCTTAAAAATTCTTTTATTGCTTCTCTTGCACATAAGAACTGACCTGTCAGGTTCACACCGATAACAAAATTCCATTGCTCCAATGTCATCTCTGTAAATTTTGCATCTTTCTGCAAGCCTGCATTGTTTACAAGAATATCTACTGTTCCAAACTGTGCAACTACGTCTTTAAACATTTGTATTACTTCATCTTCTTTACTTACATCACATTTATAACTGATAGCTATACCACCAGCGGAATTGATATCAGCAACAACTTGCTCAGCCATTTCTTTTGCACCGGGTACG
>DASTZB010000250.1:0-59824 GCA_035764525.1 Chitinophagaceae bacterium
GAATGCTGTAACATTCCTTTTACAATAGTATCAGCTCTTTTACCGTGATGATTTATTTTTTCTTCATTATCTATAACATCCTTCGCAATCGCCTTTACATCATCATAATTTCCTTTTTCAATTTCACCATTCATTTCTGCAAGTAATTCTTTATTTACATCTGAAAAATTATTGACAAAGTTTAATGGGTTTTGTATCTCATGTGCAATGCCGGCGGTTAGTTCGCCTAGTGAAGCCATCTTTGCGGATTGTATAAGTTGTGCCTGGGTGGATCTTAGCTCTATCAAAGTTTCTTCCACTTTTTTCTTCTGCATTTCCAAAGCCAGGTTTGCTTTTTGTTTGCTTCGGTTATTCCTATAAAGACCAAACAGTCCCAATAGTAATATGCCTATCCCAGCCAGTAAAGCATATTGCCTAACCCTTCCCCGGTAAGCCTTTTTTTCGTAATCCAATTCGGTCTGTTGTTCCTTTTCTTTAAATACCAGTGCCTGGGCCGATTGCATTTTTTGAATATTGTAAGCACTGTCCTTGGCCGCCTCAGCGATCTTGAGATAACGAAGAGCTTCAGCAGGATCGCCTGGTTCTAATAAGGTTGACAACAAACCCGCGGGGATATACACTGATGCAAAATGCCGGGGCCGGTACAGCTCATATGCTTTCTTTGCATAATAAATGGCCGAGTCATTTTGTTTGATGTCCCTGAACAAGTAAGCAAGCCCCATATAGCCTTTTGCAATATCTACATCCTCGTTGATTCTTTTCGCTGCAGCTATCCGCTGGAGATAATGTTGCTTTGCAAGTTCTTTATTTCCACTGAACTCATATATCCTTCCCATAGCATGCAGCGCCCCGCCAAGTACGAAGTCGTTTTTCATGCCGATAGCCGAATCATAAGCGATCTTAGCCATATAAAAAGCGGAGTCTGATTTCTTCATGCTCAAATAAGTGTTAGAAAGCCAGATATACGATATAGTGTGAAAGAAAGGATGCACACCTTGCGATGATACCTGGTTACTCCTTTGGAAACAATTGAAGGCTTCCTGTGTATTTCCTAATGTAAGATGAACAGTACCCAGCCTTATTAAACAACCGGCCTCGTAATCTTTGAAACGATACTTCCTGGTAATGTCCAATGCATTCTGGCCTGTTTCCAGAGCCTTGGGAAAATCAATCCCGTTAAATTGGAAATAATGGCAAAGAACAAAGTAGGCCCGCATCTCCCCGAACGGGAAATTGATACTACGTGAAAGTTGCAGTGCCAGGTCTGCAAAATACAAGGTGGAATCCGGCTTTGCTGCCCGGTAAGCTTCGGCAAGCTCGGCCAATATTTTTGCCCGGCTGGTATCCTGTTTAGCCCGAGCCAGTTCTTGTCTTAAACTATCAGCTTGCCGTATGTTGACAGTCTGCGAAAATGTCATGCCTACGATAAACAAAGTAGCGCAAATTAGAATGGTTCTCTTCATAATTTTTTTCTATCCTATGATTATTCTTAATCATTGTTGTCATCATTTCAATTTGCCTCACTTATCAAAAAGGCAAGGAGATAATAAATTCGGATCCCCTGCCCTCCAGAGTTTCTACCTTCAACTCCCCACCATGTGCTTTTACAATATCATAAGCTAATGATAAACCCAAACCGGTACCTTGTCCTGTGGGCTTTGTTGTAAAGAAGGGTTGAAATATTTTATCCAATACTTTTTGTGGAATGCCATTACCATTATCACTCACTTTTATTTCAACCTTACCGTTATCCTTTTTTGTACTTAACGAAACAATCGGTTCATAACTATTTTGGTTCATTTTCTTTTTTTCATCAACCGCATAAAAAGCATTGTTGATCAAATTGAGAATCACTCTTCCAATTTCCTGTGGCACTACATTTATTTTCCCCATCAATAAATCAAAATCTGTTTTTGTATTAACATTAAACGATTTGTCTCTTGCCCGAAGACCATGATAAGCTAATCTTAAATATTCGTCTGCTAATGCATTAATATCTGTTGGCTCCTTTACACCGCTGCTACTGCGGCTGTGTTGCAGCATGCCTTTTACAATGGCATCGGCTCTTTTGCCATGATGATTTATTTTCTGCTCATTTTCTTTTAGGTCATTCAAAATTGTTTTAGCCTCTTTCGTATTCCCTTTATCTATTTCCTGTTTTGCTTCATCAATCAATTCTGTATTTACATCAGAAAAGTTATTGACAAAATTCAATGGGTTTTGAATCTCGTGTGCAATGCCTGCAGTAAGTTCTCCAAGTGAAGCCATTTTTTCTGATTGAATCAGCTGGGTCTGGGTTGATCTTAATTCTGATAGTGTTTTTTCCAGAACCTTATTGACCTTATTTTTCTGCTGGTTATTTCTCAACAAGATGCCTGCAATTATTAAAAGAACAAGAAGGCCACCCAGCAGCAAGTACATTCTTAACCGGTTTTGATATTGTTTTTCCGCTGCTTCAATTTCTTTCTGTTTCTCCTGTTCTTTAAAACCAAGGTTTTGAATTGCCATCGTTTTTTCCCGGCTAAATAGACTATCCTTTACATTAAGTGCGATCCTTAAATATTTTAATGAGCTGTCTGCCTTATGTTGCGATCCATAAATATCTGCAAGCAAATTGGAGGCTCTTAGCAAACCAAGCGGGTACCTTCTTTCTATTTTTTCTGATAGCACTTCTTTTGAATACCAGGCAGCAGAGTCTAAATTATTCGTTGCTTTGTACACATCGGCAATTCCATTATAATTATCAATCAGATCTGTTTCTATATGATTTTTTAGTGAAACGGAAATACCATGCCGGTAAAGAACCAGCGCTGAATCATAATTAGCCTTACTAGTATAGGCATCTCCTAAAATACTAAGTATGTTCCCTTCTCCTGTAGCCTTAAATTGTTCGTATGCTTTTTTTGCATATAGCAAGGCTGAATCTGGCTCATTTAACTTGTAATACCCCATCGAGAGATCTCTCCATCCGTAAGGCAACTCCGAAGGTGTTGCTAATTTGATAGCTTCATCTGTATATTTCAAAAAAGTAGTATACTCACCGAGGTAATAATAAGAGTAAGATACAAGGCTGATTGCCCAAGGTATCGCCGAAGGGTCGATCTTTTTAGCAAGCGATAATGTTTTAAATGCGTAGTCTAATCCCAGCGGGTAATTCCCTGCGTTTTGTAAGGAAATCGACAGGATCCCCTCTGAGAAAAGAATTCCATTTTCATAATTCAACTTTTCTGACAATTGCAAAGCCTGTTGTCCATAGGTTATTGCTGTATCTGCATGATAGACCGAATACAAATTGCATAACGTAGCAAGTATTTCTACTTTATTGGTATCCTCTTTTGCAATAGTTAATTCGTGTTTCAAACTATCAATATAGAATTGATTTACTTGCTGTGCTTCAGCAACAATTATTGATGAAATTGTTATCAGAATGGCGGCTAAGTTTTTCATCATTGTAAATTATATATTACTCTTTCAGGACAATCTAATTATAAACTCACTTCCATCACCTTCTTTCGTTTCAACCTCTAACTCCCCACCATGTGCTTTTACAATATCATACGCCAATGATAAACCCAAACCCGTTCCCTGCCCCGTGGGTTTGGTTGTAAAGAAAGGCTGAAAGATTTTATCCAATACTTTTTGAGGAATACCGTTGCCATTATCCCCCACTTGTATTTCGACTTTACCATTTGCCTTTTTAGTACTTACTGAAACTGTTGGCTCATAACCATCGACTACCTGTTTCTTCTTTTCATCAACTGCATAAAATGCGTTGTTGATCAAATTGAGAATAACGCGGCCAATATCCTGAGGGATGATATTGATTTTTCCAATCGAATCATCAAGATCCGTTTTGATAATCGCCTTGAAAGATTTGTCTTTTGCCCGCATGCCATGATAAGCCAGTCTTAGATATTCATCAGTCAATGCATTGATATCTGTTGGTTCCTTTTGTCCACTGCTTGTTCTTGAATGTTGCAGCATTCCCTTAACTATGGAATCGGCCCTCCTTCCGTGATGATTTATCTTTTCCGAATTGAATGCAATATCATTGGCAATTGCTTTTACTTCTTCCAAATTTCCTTTTTCTGCTTCAGTTTTTAATTCTTTAAGCAATTCATCATTAACTTCCGAAAAATTATTCACGAAGTTTAATGGATTTTGGATTTCATGTGCAATGCCTGCCGTAAGCTCTCCAAGAGAAGCCATTTTTGCTGATTGGATGAGTTGGGATTGGGCGGCTTTAAGTTCATCTAAGGTTTGCTCGACTTTTGCTTTTTGGCTATCAGTTTCTTTTTTTTGTTCCTGGAGTAAAGCATAGGCTTTTTTCCTGTTAACATTATTACGCCAAAGAATAACACCCAGCGCTAAAAAAACAACTGCTGCCGCCAGCAAGCCATAGATTTTTACCCGGCTTTTATACTGTGCCTGGGCATTCTCCACTTCCTGTTCCTCGAAATCCAGGTTGAATTTATAGCTTGATATCTGCCGCTGTTTTTCCTGGTTGTACAGCGTGTCTCTTGCGATCATTGTCTGTTTGTAATAATATAACGCACTATCTGTATTATAAGATTCATAGATCTTTGATAATAGCACATTGGCTTCCAGTATTTCCATGGCAAAATTTTTAGATCGGGAAACACCCAATGATTTGTGTAAATAAAAAATGGCCGAGTCTCTTCGGCTCATATCGTCGAAAACGGCGGCGATATAATTATAGGCTACGGCCAAACCTTTTAAAGTTTGTTTTACTTGCTGGAAACGCTGAATGCTTTGCCGGAAAAAATATAAAGCAGAATCATAGTTTTTCAATTCTGTCTGGATTCGGCCCGCTAGTGCAAAACCAGCAGCGTTAACACCTTCCAGTTTCGGGAACGGTGGATAGGAGAATGCAATATGTATGTACTTTTGTGCGGAATCCAATTGGTGCTTTTCCAGGTAAATAGAAGCAAGACCGGTATAAATCGCTCTACAAGTCCAGCAAGGCTTCTGCGGGAAACGGCGCATGTACTGCTCCCTCAAACCAATGGACTTATTTACATACTTCAATGCTTCTTCATAGTCACCCTGGTCCCTGTAAGTACCGCCCAGTTCTGCATAATATTTCCCCTTTAGCTCGATGTCATTTGATGCATCAACATAGTTTATATTAGATAAAAGCAATTTAATGGCAGTTGAATAATCACCTTTTGTACGCCACGCTACTGCTAAGCTGGTGGATTGTTCAACTTCGCCTTTCAAAAAATGAATTTGCCTTGCCAATTTCAGTCCTTCCTGGGCTAAAGGAATAGCCGAATCGGGATCAGACCTTGCAAGTTCATTAGTCAATTGGGTTGACACCAATATCCGGGTGGTATCTTCCCGCGCAACAGCGAGTAAGTTTCTCAGGCTGTCGATATCTAGTCCCTGTGCATTGGTTATTATTGTTTCAAAAAGGAGAACTACGATGGTGATGATTTTTTTCATTCGTTTACCTTGGCTTTGTTATTTGGTAGATTGATAATAAATTCCGCACCTTCTCCTTTTTTCGTTTCTACTTTCAACTCGCCACCATGTGCTTTTACAATATCATAACTCAATGATAGACCCAACCCTGTTCCCTGTCCAGCTGGTTTTGTGGTAAAGAAGGGTTGAAATATTTTATCCAATATTTTTTGTGGAATACCGGTGCCGTTATCTGCAACTTTTATTTCAACCTTACCAGTTATTTTTTTTGTACTTATTGAGATAGTCGGTTCGTAATTCTCAATTCCCGATTTCCTTTTTTCATCCACTGCATAAAAAGCATTGTTGATCAAATTGAGAATGACTCTCCCAATATCCTGAGGAATGATATTGATTTTTCCAGCGCTATCATCAAAATCAGTTTTAATATCAGCTTTAAACGATCGGTCTTTTGCTTTTGATCCATGATGCGCAAGACGTAAATATTCATCAGCCAGTGCATTGATATCAGTAAGTTCTTTTTGCCCGCTGCTTGTTCTTGAGTGTTGCAGCATTCCTTTTACGATGGCATCGGCTCTTTTACCATGGTGATTTATTTTCTGCTCATTTTCCTGGATATCATTTAAGATAGCTTTTGCCTCACTTGTATTTCCTTTATCTATTTCCTGTTTAGCTTCATCAATCAATTCTGTATTCACATCAGAAAAATTGTTGACAAAGTTTAGCGGATTTTGAATCTCATGCGCAATACCCGCAGTGAGTTCACCAAGGCTCGCCATTTTTTCTGATTGGATTAGTTGCGCCTGTGTAGATTTTAAATCTGTGTATGCCTTTTCAATTTTGGTTTTTGCTTTTTGTTTCTGCCTGTTATTCCGGAAAAGTATTATCGCAACGATCAAAAAGAAACCCACTGTGGTAATTAAAGCAAGTGATTTCGTTTTATTTTTATACCGTTCCTTCTCTTGCAGCACTTCCTGCTGCCGCTTCTGTTCTTTCAGCGTCAAAAGCTGTAGTTGCCTGAGTTTATTCGGACCATATAAACTGTCATTCATGTCGATCGAAATGTCCTGGTAATAAATAACACTATCAGGCATGCCGCTGTTCCTGAACAATTTTCCCAGCAGGTTGCTGGCACTGAGTATTTGTTTTTTGAGATAAGATTGTTTGCCACTTGCAAATGCGAGACGAGCATAATACAAACTCGAGTCCATTTTATTTAATGCAAAGAATGATTCAGCCATCAGATGCTGAACAATACTTGGCATAGCAACAGATTTAAGCGCCTTTTGATAAACTTGCAAAGCCTCTTCATATTTTCCTGAGTGGGCATATGCCGTTCCAAGTCTTCCAAAAATCAAACCCTGTAAAGGAACATGATTAAACTCAACCGATTTTGTCAATGCCTGTTGCTGAAAAAATAAGGCCGAGTCCAACAGCTTCATTCCTTCATAAGCACTTCCAAGGTTAGACAAATTGAAAGTGCTGTAAAACGGATCCGAAAAACTTTCGTACAATACTTTTGACTCGTTCAGATAATTTAATGCCTGTCTGTATTCATTCAGATCTATATAGACAAATCCAATATAACTCAAGGTCAGCGCCTCTCCCTTTTTATCTCCTTTGCTTTTGTTTATTTCAAGAGCCCGGAAATGCATTTCTAAAGACTGGGGATAATCGCCGAGAAAATGAAATGCTTCACCAGCCATGTTTAATGCAACTAATTCACCACTACTGAATTTCAGTTGGTGTGCCAGCTCAATAGCTTCGCTACTTAACAGGAGACATGAATCCGGTTTCGTAAAGAAATAGGACTGCGCTCGCTGGAGAAGTCGATTTACCTGGTTAGTATCTGGATTTTGCGATAAATTTTTCGCATTCCCGGTTTGCTGTCCCTGACTGACAGACACTCCCATTATTGACAACGCAAACAAGAGATTTATGTACAATGACCTCATTGCATAATAATTTAATTGACTGGTAACTGAATAATAAATTTACTCCCTTCGCCTTCCTTCGTTTCAACTTTCAATTCACCACCGTGTGCTTTTACAATATCATAACTCAATGATAAACCCAATCCCGTTCCCTGTCCGGTTGGCTTAGTAGTAAAGAATGGTTGAAATATTTTATCCAATAGTTTTTGAGGAATACCATTACCATTGTCACTCACTTTTATTTCAACTTTTTCATTTACTTTTTTTGTACTTACTGAAACTGTTGGTTCGTATCCATCTTGATTCTGTTTCTTTTTTTCATCAACCGCATAAAAAGCATTATTGATCAAGTTCAAAACAACTCTTCCAATATCCTGTGGAATGATATTTATTTTTCCAATATCATTATGAAAATCGCTCTTGATATCCGCATTAAAGGATTTGTCTTTTGCACGAAGGCCATGATAGGCCAATCTTAAATATTCATCTGCTAATTCATTGATGTCAGTTGGTTCCTTACGTCCACTGCTTGATCTTGAATGCTGAAGCATTCCCTTTACGATCGTATCAGCTCTTTTACCGTGATGAGCTATTTTTTCTGAATTGAATGCAATGTCATTGGCTATTGTTTTAACTTCTTCAAGATTTCCTTTAGCTGCTTCATTTTTTAAGTCGTTAACCAATTCTTCGTTTACCTCTGAAAAATTGTTGACGAAGTTTAACGGGTTTTGAATTTCATGGGCAATGCCGGCCGTGAGCTCACCCAGTGAAGCCATTTTTTCTGATTGGATAAGTTGTTGCTGTGTAGCCTTCAGATCATCATAAGCCTGTTCAATTTTTACTTTCGCCTTATGCTTTTGCCTGTTATTTCTATAAAAAATTATTGCAAGCAGTAGCAATACGCCAATACCCGCAATTAACAAATATGTTCTGACCTTATTTTGAAAAGCAATTTTATCTTTTTCTGCTTCCCTCAAACGGATCTGTTCACTGAAATTGAGATTTTGAAATTCAGTAAGATTTTTGATTCTTACCTGGTTCAAACTGTCTTTCGTTACAAGTGCAAGACCCTGGTATTTAAAAGCGCTGTCAAATTGGTTATTGAGTTTATAGCTTAAACACACGTATTCATAGGCGATCCCCATGTTGGTTTCCGTTCCTGCAACAGCTCCCATTAATTGAATGGCGGCAAGATTTTGTTTTGAATAATATAAAGCTAAATCCTTATTTCCTTCGGTAAGGTGATACCGGGAAAGTCGTAAATAGATCCTGCTTCTGACTCCAAGATTGTTCCATTTGATCGCAGCCGCTAACCCATTGTAATAATATTGCAGTGCCAGTGCCGGCTGGCCGGTTGCCATATAGATATCTCCCAGTGTCATCTTAATATGACCAGAATATTTTTCAAACTGCGATTGTGATTGAAGCCGGTCGGCTTCTCTTTCATAAAGCAATGCGGAATCATATTTATTTATTGATACGTAAGACTGTCCTAGGTTCATATTGGCAAGTATCATACGCGGCAAGTAGCCGATCTCGGTGCCGATCTTTCCTGCTTCTTTGAAATGAATAAGTTGTTGTTCAGTGTTTCCTGTTCTTAGCATCAGTATCGCAAATATGTGATGTGCATAAGATAGAGCCAGTAGCCGGTTACTACCTTTAAATCCTAATAATGATATATCCCAATAGGGTTCTTTTTCTGTCCGAGGATCTTCAGCTATAGCAAAAGCCTCTTGTAAACATTTAAGCGCATCTGCGAACCGACCCAATTGAGTCAATTGATATCCTTTGTTTGACAAAGACATGGATTCAGCGGCTTTATAATGATTCTTCTGCGCAATTAACAAACCCTGCCCGGCATAGTAAAGCGCAGAATCCCTGTTTGATTCTTCATATTCATTATAAATATCCTTTGCGATCTTAAATTGGACCTGTCCATCGGTTGAATTCTTCAATGCATTATTTAAACTATCAAGAAGGCTTTGCTGTGCATTCACAATAAATGGAAACAGGATAAGCAGCAATAGTTTCAAGCAGTATTTCATTACGATGACTGATTTGGCAATTGAATAATGAACTCGCTTCCTTCTCCTTCTTTTGTTTCCACTTTCAACTCTCCACCATGTCCTTTTGTAATTATATCATAAGCCAATGATAAACCTAAACCAGTTCCTTCGCCGGTTGGCTTAGTTGTAAAGAAAGGTTGAAATATTTTGTCCAGCACTTTTTGAGGAATGCCATTGCCATTGTCTTTCACTCTTATCTCAACCTTTCCATTTTGTTTTGTTGTACTGACAGAAACAGTTGGTTCGTATCCGTTTGAATTCTGTTTCTTTTTTTCATCCACTGCATAGAAAGCATTATTGATCAAATTGAGAACTACTCTTCCTATATCCTGCGGGATGATATTGATGTTGCCAATGCTTTCATCAAAATCAGTTTTCATAGTTGCATTGAATGATTTGTCTTTTGCTCTTAGCCCATGATAACTCAATCGGAGATATTCATCCGTCAGCGCATTGATGTTGGTTGGCTCTTTTACTCCACTGCTACTTCTTGAGTGCTGCAACATATTTTTCACAATTGCATCGGCTCGTTTACCATGATGATTTATCTTTTCAAGATTTTGCTTTATTTCTGCTGCAATTACTTTTGCTTCATTCGTATCGCCTTTGTTCAATTCCACACTCATTTCATCAATCATTTCATTGCTTACCTCTGAAAAATTATTCACGAAGTTTAGTGGGTTTTGTATCTCATGTGCGATGCCTGCAGTGAGTTCACCCAGTGAAGCCATTTTTTCAGACTGAATTAATTGTGCCTGTGTAGATTTCAACTCCCCATAAGCCTGTTCAATTTTTATTTTGTCCCTCTGCTTCCTTCGATTGTTTCGCCATAACATTCCTGCCAATAGCAAAAGAAAACCGATTCCTGTCAATAATCCAATAAAACGAATCCTATTCTTAAATGCAGTTTTATCCGTTTCTATATCTTGTATTTTTTTTTGTTCATCAAAACCTGCTTTTTGCAGATCCATTTGTTTTTGCATTTCCATTTCCGCCACCTGTTCATTGCTTGTCAGCTTGTCGAGACTATCTCTTAACGTCCATGCTTTATTCAAATATTCATAAGCCGAATCGTATTCATGCTTTGCCCCAAAAATGCGGCTTAATCTGCGTGACCAACGCCGGGCATTAGCAATGTCTCCTGCTTTTTCAGCATCTTTTAAAACTTGCCTTGACAGGGATAGTGCTTTGTTATAATCTTTTCTCTTCAAAAAATACTCAGCCGATAAAGTATTAGCAGTTTCTCCTAATTGCTGTGCGATCAGGATATAACGGCCTGCAGAATCCAATTCGTCCGCATCCCAATACACTTGTGCTTTGTTGATTGCTACAAGCTTTCGTGGCAAAATCAAAGTGTTATTAAAATTGTTATCTAATGTCTGGATAAATTGTTTTAGTGTAATTAGTCCAATGTTATATTTATTCCAAAGCCAATAGAATTGGAAAAAGGTATTAGCCTGTAATGAGTCCTTGAGTTTTTCAGCTTCTTCAAAATATGCTTTTGCTTTTTCCTTGTTACCTAGCCTGCTATAAAGAATTGCAGTTTGCGAAACAACCAGCAGAAGTTTATTAGGTTCTTTAATTCTTTTTAAATATTCGTACTCTTTTTGAAGCCACGGAAACGCTTTTTTCTCCTGTCCATCCCATTCAAAATATAAGCTCCATAAAGATCCCACGGCCTGCATTCTCAGTGATTCATAATTACCGTTTGTAGCATAATCCTGCATTAATTGGAGAAATTGGGATGTTTTGATGCCATCTTTTTTATGAATATAGGCGTGAGCAAATCGGTAATAAATTTCCACTCTCACAGAATCTTTGCCTAGAGTATCTTTTTTCCAATCCCCGAGTACAGTTTGTGCGTCTAGGGCGTTTTGCTCGGCAAGAAAAAGATCCTGATGAATATTAACATCCGACAAGGTCAAATAAGCTGAGATCTTATCTTGTAGTAGATTATACTTCTCTGCGTACTGTAAATAAAGCTCTGCTTTTTCTTTATTTGATTCAAAACTTACATCCCAGCCGAGAGATCTTGCTACTAATTGATGATCGTTCGAGTCTTTTATGAAACCGGGTATCTTTTTGATAAATAGATCTGCCAGGCTATCCTTAAAATGTCTTTTATAATATACAGCCAGCGACCCTGTGGCATCCATTTGCTCTGTAATTGTTTTGGCATTTTGCAAAATCTTTTGCAAATCCTTTTCGGAATAAAAATCTTCATATCCCACCTGCGCTGATACCTTCAGGGCAACAAGCAGAAATAAAAAAAACAAATATTTTCTCATCGGCGAAAGTTGGTTCGTTAATCATTTTTTTTAAACTGACGGCAATTGGATCACAAAAGCACTTCCTTCACCTTCTTTGGTTTCAACTCTCAACTCTCCACCATGTCCTTTTGTAATTATATCATAGCTTAATGATAAACCTAAACCAGTTCCTTCACCGGTTGGTTTAGTGGTAAAGAATGGTTGAAATATTTTATCCAGCACTTTTTGAGGAATGCCATTGCCATTATCTTTTACACTCACTTCAACTTTGCCAGCAATTTTCTTTGTGGTAACAGTAACAGTTGGTTCATACCCATTACTTGTTTGCTTTCGTTTCTCACTTACTGCATAAAAAGCGTTATTGATCAAATTGACCAGCACCCGGCCAATATCCTGTGGAATCATATTTACTTTATCAATGCTATTATCGAAATTGGTTTTAAAACTTGCATTGAAGGATTTGTCTTTTGCCCGTAAACCATGATACGCCAAGCGCAGGTATTCATCTGCCAGGGTATTAATATCAACAAGTTCTTTTTGCCCGCTACCGCTGCGGCTATGTTGCAACATACCTTTGACGATCGCATCGGCCCTTTTGCCATGATGAATTATTTTTTGTTCGTTTTCTTTTATGTCTTTTGCAAGTGATCTTATTTCATCCAAATTCCCTTTACTGATCTCTTGCTCCAATTCGTCAATTAATTCCGCATTTACTTCTGAAAAATTATTTACGAAGTTCAACGGGTTTTGTATCTCATGTGCAATGCCAGCCGTGAGCTCGCCCAACGAAGCCATCTTTTCTGATTGTATCAATTGTGATTGAGTTTTCTTCAGGCTATCAACAGTTTGATTCAATTTTTTGTACGACTCTGCATTTTCAAGTGCGATGGCTGCATAAATAGCAATGTTGCGAAGCATATAAACATGATACTCAGAAAATGCATTCTTATTAAAGCTTTGAACGGTAATGACCCCTAATGCTTTCTCCTTTGCTCTCAGTGGAAGATAGATGAGTGATACGGGTTGTTGTCCTTGTTTTGGCACAAGCACATCCTGTAAAAAGTTCTTGTACTCCGATTGCAGATCTCCCATGATGATCTCTTTGCCACTAATAAAACACAAACTCGCAAACCTGTTTTCTTCATAAATGGAATTGGCATATGCAGGTAACGCCACACCATCCTCGTATGTGGCAGGAAATTCAATTTGTTTTGTGTCTTCGTGATAAATGCCGATACCAAATACCGATGCATCCATTAATGCGTTTACATTATCGTATACAGTACCTATGATCGTTTCAACAGAAAGTGATGAAGTGATCTTTCGCCCTATATCGCCCAATAATTCTATGTTCTTATAAGATTGTTCAAGATTATCTTTTTGTTCCGCAAGCTCATCCGCCTTTTTATCAATCTCCTTTTTTTGCTTCTGGAGTAAAAGATTTGCTTTTTGCTTTTGCCGGTTGTTGCGAAATAGAATCGCCGAAATGAGGATCACGGAAAGAAGACCGCCCAATACCATCACCAGCAAGGCCCGATCTTTACGGATCCTTGCTTTTTGCAATTCGATCTCAGTCTGTTTTTTATCAAGGTCGTAATTCGCCTGTAGCATGGCCGTCCTGCGGGACATTGCTTCGCCATTCAAACTGTCTTTGTAATGTGTGGAAAGCAACAGGTAATCATAAGCAGTATCATATTTTTTTAATTTGGCTGCTGATGCAGCTATCAGTTCGGTCATTTCCCGCAGGTATTGCCGGTAATTTGCCCGCCGCGCAAGCAATAAACTGTGATTGGCATAATAGAAGCCGCTATCAGCATTTCCTGAGTGAAGAAAGGCCTTTCCCAACAACCATTCGCCCCATGATGTTCTGTCTTCGACTTTCTGTTTGGACCGGTAAAACGCGAGGAACCGGTTAATATTTTCAAATGCTTCGGGATAGCTACCCATCCTTTCATATACATCACCGATATTTCCATAAGCGATAGCAATTGATTCCGGTCTTTTTTCTTCTATGTCGAGGTCCAGACCCTTTTTGTATGCGTCCAGCGACTCTGTGTATTTGCCCTCGGTCTTAAATGTCTTTCCCATGGCATTATATGCGCCAGACATTCCGGCTTTGTACCCGATCTTAATTGATTGATCCAGTGCTTCCGTGTAATAGGGAATAGCCTTGTTGTCATCCCCGATCACATTGTACAGGTAACCAACATTGCTTTTTACGTCAATGGAAAGTTTGGTGTTCCCAACTTCATCAGCCAGTTTGATGGCTTTCAAATAATCATCCAGCGTTTCTACGTACTTCCCTTCGTCCAGGTAAGCTCTTCCACGGTATCTTAAGAGTATCGCTTGTCCCTCTTTGTCATCGACCCGCTCTAAAATCTTTTGAGCTTTTTCAAATTCCGCAAACACGTTACTAAAATCCAGGCTATCATAAGCGATGAGTGCTTTATTCGTCATGGCCCGGCCTTCTCCTTTTTCATAATTCAGTTTCCTGGAAAGCTGAAGGGCTTCCTCTGTATATGGGATCATTTGTTTGCGATCCATGCGCCTTATATCAAGTGCGAGAGTATTCAGGAGATTCACCCTTGCGGTATCTTGTTGCATGTGACGGCTCAACTTATTTTTCAAACTGTCGATAGCAGGGTTCTGACCAAAAAGCAAATTACCGCCCAATGTGCAAGTTGTAATCAGACCTATCAGTCTCTTTCTCATTTGCAAAGTTTTATTTCAATAAATGAATATTTCGTGTTCTCGTAGAGTATAATTAATGAGCCGCTAAGGGGTTGAAGTTTTCCGGATATTTAAATTAATCAATAAAAAAATCTTAAATGTTCAACTGAATAATAAATTCACTTCCTTCTCCTTCTTTCGTTTCAACCTTCAACTCACCACCATGTGCTTTTACAATATCATAACTCAGCGATAAACCTAAACCTGTTCCTTGTCCAGTTGGTTTGGTAGTAAAGAAGGGTTGAAATATTTTATCCAATACTTTTTGCGGAATTCCATTTCCATTATCCTTCACTTTGATCTCGATCTTCTCATCTATTTTTTTGGTATATACAGTTACGGTCGGTTCATATCCATTTGACTCTTGCTTTTTCTTTTCACTTACTGCATAAAAAGCATTGTTGATCAGGTTGACCAATACTCTGCCCATATCCTGTGAAATAATATTTACTTTTCCAATGCTGTTATCAAACTCGGTTTCAAATTTTGCATTGAAAGATTTATCCTTTGCCCGCAACCCATGATAAGCGAGCCGTAAATATTCATCAGCTAAACCATTAATGTCTGTCGGTTCTTTTTTGCCACTGCTGCTGCGACTATGTTGCAGCATGCTTTTCACTATTGCATCTGCTCTTTTACCATGATGATTTATTTTTTCTAAATTCTGTATTACATCGTCAGCAATATCTTTTGCATCTTCAGTATTGCCGGTCTCCAATTCTGTTTTCATTTCATCCAGTAGCTCTTTACTTACTTCAGAAAAATTATTGACGAAGTTCAAGGGGTTTTGAATTTCATGTGCAATGCCTGCGGTCAACTCACCCAATGACGCCATTTTTTCTGATTGCACCAACTGCGTTTGTGCCTGCTTCAGATCGGTCAATGTATTTTCGACTTGTTGTTTGGCGGCTTCCAGCTTATTGAAATCTTCATAACGGGCATAGGCGGTAGAAAATGCATCCGCGACATGTTGTATCAATTCTATTTGTTCTTCATTCAATTGTTCAGTATTACCTACATACAGCATACCCTGGAGGAAGGGAAGAAAATGCAAATAGAATCCTCCTTGTGGAATTGTTTTTAAATATTGTTCTCTTGACGCAAGTGATCCTTGCTTCATTAGAATATCAGCAAACTGTATAAACTCTTCTTCACCCCAGTGATCGACGTAGATTTTTTTATGCCGCCAATTAGCTACCACCTTCGAAATATTACCTGGTGTATCATATGGCAAATGAAATGCTGCTATTGCTTTGCCATCAGGCGTTGAAAGAAATGTATGAAGGAGTTGTTGATCTTCATCCATGATAAATACGCCGCAACGAATAAACGGAATACTTAAAGTTTTCAATTCGTTCCATATTAAGGGAGTAATCCTGTCAAGGTCACTAACACTACGCATGGATGCAATGTCAGCACGAACTCTATCCAATGCAGCTTGCTTCACTGCTTCTCTTGCATTGGCTTCCGATTTTTGCAATTCAAAATATCTTCTGAATGTAAGGTCAATGATGCCTTTAAAACGATTCAGGATATTTATTTCATTTTCTGAATAAGACTTATCTGTCCAGGAATAAAGAAAGCCCAGGGAAAAAGCAAAATAATAGCCATGCTCTTCCTGCTTGTTTTGAATATCCGTAACAGCCCAATGAGACATTTTCGAATAAAGTGCCGCATAATAAGACGTTAGATCTCCGCCGCGAAGAACAGTAAAATAGTTTTTATTATTTAACCAGGATTCATATTGCTTATCAAACTCGGGGTGACCAGATAATTCGCTTTCACCTATCAAAGACAGTAAGTCATCTTGCTGCTTAGCCGTCGCAGAATACCACAAAACTCTCCTGGAATTTTTTGTTAGGAGTCCTACTCCACAACGGATAGAATTGATCCCAAGTTTTCTTAATTCGGTAAACACCATACTTGCAGTAATAGAAAGATCATTACTATTATGCATCGCCATCGCTTTGCCTCTCACTTTTTCCAAAGCAGCTTCAATGGTTGCCTCTTTTGCCTGAGCTTCTGCTTTTTTCAGATCCTGGTAACGACGGAAGGTCAATGAAAACACAGAAGCAAATCTTTTCATTATTTGTTTTTCCTCTTCAGTGTGTGGCGTTAATGAATTGGTCCACACTCCCCCTTCACTAAAAGAATATACCTGGAAATGCACATCCGGAAATTGCTGAATTGCCTGGGGCAGGTAGCCCTGGTTGGCATTTAATATTTTAATATAGTCTTCTTTTTCTTTACCGCTAAGGAAAGTATATACAAAATCCTTTTTGTTTTCCCACTCTTTATACATGAGTTGCCAGAAAGGATGATCATCCATATTGAATCTGCCAACAGCTTTTACGGCTTTTCCTTCTGCCAGGTTGTTGACGGACCAGACATCCTGTGTGCGGTCAGGATGTATATTGGTAATACCACCACGGAAATTTTCAATTCCTAATCTTTCTAATTCGGTGAACATTGTAGCAGTAGCGGCACCTACATCCTCGCTGCTATGCATAGCCATTGTTTTGGCACGAACTCTTTCAAGACCTGCTTCTACCTGAGCTTCTCTCGCCTGTGCTTCGGCTTTTTGAAGATCAAGGTATCGACGATAGGTTTGACCAAATACTCCTGCAAAACGTTTGAAAATTTTAGAGTGCTCTTCTGCAACCGGATCGTTGGTAAAAGAAAATACAGCGCCTTCAGGAAAAAAGAAATCGTTATGAAATTCTTTTACCGGCAATGCTTTTAAATCAAACTTCACGGGGTAATATTCTGAGCGGTTGATGGCTTCATAATAACGGACGATATCATCACCCTGCAGGACATATTGATGTAATGATCTTTTATCATTCCATGCCCTATAGGCCGAGCTCAACAAATCATGAACACTCAGATCCAGTTTGCCAATTATCAAAGTAGCTTTTCCTTCAGAATTGGATTTTGCAGTCCAAACTTCTGCTGAATTTTCATTGTCGAAGATCAGAATGCCGCAACGGTTCGTATGAATGTCAAGGTTTACAAATTCAGCAAACATTGTTGCCACCGTTTCTCCCACGTCCTTGCTGTTATGCATTGCCATCGTTTTACTTCTCACCCTTTCCAATGAAGTTTCAATTTGAGCTTCCCTTGCCTGCGCTTCGGCTTTTTGCAGATCGAGAAAACGGGTATAAGCCTGGTCGAAAACTTTAGAAAATCTTACCAGGATCCCATTTGCCTCATCTGAAAACGCTTCACCATTGTAATTATGAATGAAGATGGAAGAATGTTTGGCGATGCCTGTAGCAACAGAATAAGCATGGCCATTTAAAATGAGTTTTTTTCTTTCTTCAGGCAAATATTTGTTATCGGAATGCTCAAACATGTATTCGAAATACTTATTCTTTAAGTCGTGATCATAAATGGCTTTGTGAATAGATTCTCTTTTCTTAACTGCGTTGAAAAAATCGTTGGCGATCGGGTGATCAAGATAAGGGAGATGAAAATTAGTTGTATAATCCTGTCCGGCGGCTGCTAACCATAGATCAAAATCTCGGGAGCCTTCATGAAAAATATTGATATTGACAGAATCAATATTTTGCAATCCCAATGAGCGGAAATTCTCAAACACAACTTTCACTACATCTTTGAGTTCTTCGCTTTTATGCATAGCCAATGAGCTGGACCGAACTCTCTCAAGTGCTGCTTCAATCTGTGCTTCTCTGGCCTGGGCTTCGGCTTTTTGCAGATCAAGAAAACGACGATAAGTAAGATTGAATACAGAGGCAAACCGTTCTAATATTTGAATGGTTTCTGCAGATTGTGGTTCATGCGATGTTACCAGTATCCAACCATGTGAAAAGAAAGCAAGATTCTGGGCACGGCGGTCTTTTATGAATTCATCTTTTACGGCTACGCCCATTTCCTCCCGCGCAAATTTTATCCATTCTTTTACATCATCCCCATGCAAATCGATCACCATTGATCTTTTATTGTCTTTCCACGCCTGGTAACTTTTTGAAATAACAATTCTCTCATTTAATCTTGCCTTAACGCTTTTATCAATATGACTGCCCAACTGATCAGTTGTCCAGAAATTTACAACACCGTCAGTTTCATCCACAATACCGATGGAGATACGATCAGGAATGCCGCCAAGCTCCTGTAACTGGTGAAATAGGAGCTGAGCAGTTTCGGCCAATTCTTCGCTTCGGTGCATGGCCATTGTTCTTGCACGAACTCTTTCCAATGCCAGTTCAATTTGTGCTTCTCTTGCCTGGGCTTCGGCTTTTTGAAGATCTAAGAAACGAGTATATGTTTGTTCGAAAACTTTAGCAAATCGTCTCAAAATATCATTTTCACCTTCTGTGAATTTCCTTCCATGATGATTTATAATAAATATGCTGGTATATTTTGAAACAGCAACAGAACGGGTATATCCGCCCGAACTTGAAAGAGTTTCTTTTTTCTGTTCATCATTAAGTTCCGACCATGGCTTATGCTTAAATAATTGTGTGAAGTATTCATTTTTTTCTTTTTGTGAAAATTCTTCCGTAAAAAATCCTGTTCCTCTTTTTATGCCATTGATCAGGTCTGTACAAAAAGGCATATTAAAATTTGGTACATAGACTTCTTCTGATGTATCAGCTGTACCTCCTGCACCCCAGCAACGCAACTCAGGTCCAACATCTTCGTTAATGACTACAAACGATCCTCCGTCAATCGAAAGGTTGAGATTCAGGAGTTCTTTATGAACTGTGTGGATCACCTCTTGCAATTCGGAAGTTTGGTGCATAGCCATCGTCCGGCTTCTTACTCTTTCCAGGGCAGCTTCTATCTGGGCTTCTTTTGCCTGTGCCTCGGCTTGTTTCAAATCGAGGAAACGTGTATAAGTAAGATCAAATACACCAGCAAATCGTTCAAGCAAGCGCCTGCTTTCTTCGGGACGTGGTATTGGAGAAGAATAAGCAATTACTCCTTTGGAAAATGCAGCGGCAGTGATCACTCTTCTACCCAATGTATCCATGCTGCTTACGGTTATACCACTCGCTTCATTACGGTAACGAATCCAATCTTCCAATTCTTTACCGGTGAGATCAACCACTATGGAAAGTGTTTGCTCTTTCCATGCTTTGTAAAACTTACTGATCAATGATGGCTCATCAATACTTAACTTAAATGAACGATCTACTTGTAATCCGCTACCACTCCAATCAGTAACGTTAAAATCAAAAACTCTTTCCTCTTCATTCATAACACCAATCGTCATCTGCATCAGGTCGTCACCAAGATCTTGAAATTGCTTGAACAGTACAGCAGCTGTTTCGGATAGCTCATCACTTTTTTGCATTGCCATTGTTCTTGCACGAACTCTTTCCAGCGCCAATTGTATTTGTGATTCTTTTGTTTGCTCTTCTGCTTTTTTCAGATCGAGAAACCTTGTGAAGGTGAGATCAAAAACATAGGAAAACCTTTCTAACAGTTTTATTGCTTCATCAGTTGCCGGAGTATCAGAAGATATACCTATCATTCCCCTGGAGAAAAAAACAGCATCTACATGCCACGCTTGTTGCTGAACAGCGTCCGAATCATCCCATCCTTTTTTTCCAATGAGGTTATTTCTCCATTTATTATATTCCTGTAATTCTTTCCCTTTGATAGTCGCAGAGAAATTTTTTTGCTTATCCAGGAAAGCTTTTTTTGCTTTCTTCATTACGAAACTTTCCTTTTCAATTTCCATAGGGAATGAACGATCAATTTTCTCTCCTCTTAATGTCACAAACATTTCTCCCATTTTTGTTGCCTCATCAAAAATGCAGAGGGAAACCTGCGCCGTTGTTGCTCCTAAGGCTTTGAATTGTTGAAATAAAACCAGTGTGGTTTCCTGCAGCTCAGCACTATGCTGCATCGCCATCGTTCTTGCACGAACTCTTTCCAATGCCAATTGAATTCTTGATTCTTTCGCCTGGGCTTCTGCTTGCTTTAAATCATTGAAACGAGTATAAGTAAGATCAAAAACTTTTGCAAAGCGAAGCAGTATATCAAAATGCTCATCAGATAACGGCTCGAGGCTTGCAACATTTATTCCTCCGAAATTGTTGAACGAAGCTGATAGCAAAACTCTTTCAGGTGCACGCATACCATTCTTTACAACATCTGGCAGATTCACCAGTTCAGTTTCATTAAAAAGAATATCATCCCAGGAAATTTTATCTTGCCCCTTAAGATCATAGACAAACTTTACATTTTGCTTTTTCCATTCTTGTAAAAATGTAAGATAAGCTGGGTGCTTGTGATACTTTATTAAAAAGTTCATAGGATTAGAAGGCTCTTCGCTATTAGCCATCCACCATCTTGGTTCACTTGTTGCCGGATCAAAGACCCAAATGACACACCGGGTAAGAACAAGATCGAGTTTTGTTAATTCTGTAAATACATTACCGATGAGCACATTTAATTCTTCAGAAGTTTGCATTGCCATTGCACGAGCCCTTACTCTTTCCAATCCAGCTTCAATCTGTGCTTCTCTTGTCTGCGCTTCGGCTTTTTGCAAATCAAGGAAACGGATATAAGATTGCTCAAAGACCTTTGTAAACCGCTTCAATATTTCCTGCTGATCTTTTGAAAGTAAATTTTCTGTGCTTGTTGGAACAACGAGAGCAGAGTTTTTAGCAAAAGCCGCCGAAATTCCAAAATTTGCGCTTCCCAGGATTGCACTCTTTATAACATCCGGGATATTTTTATAATCAGAATGTTCAAAAAGAAAGTTGAAGTAGTCATTCTTCTCTTCCAAAGAATAAAGCTTTGAAAAAAATTCGGCACCATTTTCCCTGGCATCAAAAATATCTGATGATATGGAGTGGTTCGAATATGGAATTTTAAAAGGTATAGGATAGGATTGGTACCAATCTGCTATCCATTGAATATGATCTTTTGTCCCTTCACTAAATATCATAATAATGGCAGCTCCCTTATCCACTGAAAAATTCAATTCTTTTAATTTGTCAAACACAATTGCAACAACTTCCCCGAGCTCATCACTGCGATGCATTGCAAGTGAACGTGACCGTACTTTTTCCAATGCTGCTTCTATTCTGGCTTCCATTGCCTGTGCTTCGGCTTTTTGAAGATCGAGAAAACGGGTATATGCCTGGCCAAATGCGTTTCCAAATTTTCTTAAGATCGCATGCTGTTCATCAGTAAAATTTGTTATATCGAATTTTCCAATAGAAAGCCATGTATCCTTTAATGCTAAATTGGAAGTAGTATAACCAGGTTTTGCATATTGAATAGTTCTATACTCCCCCGGTACATCCTTAAAAACTGTTTTGGTAAAAAGATGATCAAGCCAGCGGTCTTTATCATCTTTGCCGAAAGCTAATATGAAAAAATCATGGCCGGTTCGGCGATATTCATTAAGCTCTTCAACTGCTTTATTAAATAATAGGTGGTCAAAGTATGGAATAAAAACCCTGGCAGATATGGGATCGCCACCAGGAATAATAGCAAAATTCCAAATGTCAATACCTTCAGAAATATCCAATCCATTTGCGCCAAAATTGGCCCATTCAATATCAAACCCAAGATGTATAAATTGTTCACCTATTACATTGATCACCTCTAAAAATTCCGATGGCTTTTGCATTGCCATCGTTTTTGCCCGAACTCTTTCTAATGCCAGCTCTATTTCTGCTTCTCTTGTCTGCGCTTCGGCTTTTTGGAGATCGAGAAAACGGATATAGGCTTGTTCGAAAACATTTGCGAAGCGTTTAAATACAGCATTTTCTTCTAAGGTATAAGAAAAGCCTTCATAGTTGGAAATGACCAACCAGAGATCCTTCATTAAGAATAATGACCGTGCAAAACCTTTGCTATTTAATACAAATTGTTTTCTTGATTCCGGTGCATTTTTTGCGATCGTGTTTTTAAAGAAGTGACGGAAAAATTTATTTGATTCTTTCTTATCATATACATCAGTAAAAAAATCAAGTTTTTTAGCTATTATGTCTTTTAATTGATTAAAAATTTTGTGATCTAAATAGGGAACATAGATCCTGTCGGGGTATGATTGCTCGGGAGTAGAAAGCCAAAGATCCCAACTGCCATCTGAATATACTTTGGCAAAATTTGCAGTATTAAATTTGAATCCAAGCAACATAAGCTGCTCGGTGACAACTTTGATCACTTGCTGCAGATCGTTACTATGATGCATGGCCATTGACCTGGATCTCACTCTTTCCAATGCTGCTTCGATCTGTGCTTCTCTTGCTTGTGCTTCTGCCTTTTTCAGATCATTGAATCGTGTATAGCTGAGATCAAATACTTTTCCAAAACGATGAAGGATATCAAACTTTTCGTCTGTTAGTGCTTCTGTTTCTACAATTTCCAATGCGCCGAAATTGTTGAACGATGCTGAAAAGGCTACTTGCTTTGGGTTAATTAACGCTTTGCGCAGAGCATCTGGAAGGTCAGGCAATTCTTTAAAGAAAGCTTTTTCAAATGTCTTTTTTGCCTGTCCTTTTAATGTGTAGGTCCATTTTTGATCTCTCGCCTTCCATGCTTGAGTGATGGATCTGAAAAAAGAATTATGGAATGGTTGAATGCGGAAAGGCTTTGCTGGTTTATTCGCTTTTGCACTTGCGATCCATAAGGTATCAGTGGCGTTATGATGATCGTGTATCCAGATGATGCTACTGGTCAATGCAAAACCAAGCGCCGTAAGTTCTTTAAATACTGTTGCAACGAGATCCGCCAATTCATCAGAATGTTGCATAGACATAGCCCTTGCACGAACTCTTTCCAGGGCTGCTTCAATTTCTAACTTACGATTTTTTTCATCTAATTCAATAGTACGTTTCGTCATTGCATCTCGAAGCTGTATATTCTCAGCCTTTATTTTTTCCGTACTTACTCGTTCTCCTCCTTCTGTTTTTGAATCAGGAAAAGATCCATGTTGGTAGATCACTTTCCATTTATTTTTTTTATTATGAAATAGGCTTGATATCCGTGCCGCACCATAAAATGCCCATTGATCATCTATGAGCAAGTAAAAATCTGATTCCTCATTTACCATAAAACCTTTATCAGCAGGCATCACGTTGATCTTCCTGTTCCGGAATTCTGCCTTCCCCGTTATCTGTTCGGCAGTAGACTTATAATATTTAACAGCTGATTTTTTATTGTTGAATACTTCGCCGGCAGCTGAACCAATTATATAACAGTTATTATCCAGAATGGACGCAAAGGTTCGCATATCACCACTGAGATAAGCGTGCCACACATCATTGTATGCTTTCAAAACGTCTGCTTCCAATTTTTTGGTCAGTGTCATTCTAGTTGTTAGCCGGTAAAAAAATGATAAACTCTGATCCTTTCCCTTCATTCGTTTCTACTTTCAGCTCTCCATTATGTGCTTTTACAATGTCATAACTCAATGACAGGCCCAAACCTGTTCCCTGTCCTGTGGGTTTTGTTGTAAAGAATGGTTGAAATATTTTATCCAATACTTTCTGCGGAATGCCATTGCCATTATCCGCCACTCTTATTTCTATTTTACCATTTATTCTTTTTGTTGTGACTGTCACTGTTGGTTCATACCCTTCAGCACTTTGTTTTTTCTTTTCCGACACAGCATAAAACGCATTAGTAATTAAATTAAGAACAGAACGACCGACATCCTGCGGCACAATATCTATTTTACCGATCGTTTCATCAAAATCGGTTTTCATCGTTGCATTGAACGATTTGTCTTTTGCTCGTAAACCATGATAAGCTAATCGTAAATACTCATCTGCCAAAACATTTATATCTGATGGTTCCTTTACCCCACTGCTGCTTCTTGAATGTTGCAGCATTCCTTTTACGATCGCATCTGCCCGTTTACCATGATGATTTATTTTTTCTTCGTTATCAATAACATCTTTTGCAAGTGCTTTTACTTCTTCCATGTTTCCTTTTTCGATTTCTTCATTCATTTCAGCAAGCAATTCTTTGTTCACTTCAGAAAAATTATTCACGAAATTTAACGGGTTCTGTATCTCATGTGCAATGCCTGCAGTAAGTTCGCCCAACGAAGCCATTTTTTCTGATTGCACCAACTGTGCCTGTGTCTGCTTCAGGTCAACCAATGTGTTTTCGATCTGTTCTTTGGCTAATTCCAGTTTATTGAAATCTTCATACCGTGCATAAGCAATAGCAAATGCATCGGCAAGGTTTTGCACCAATTGCAATTCATCATCACTCAACGGAGTTTCATTGCCTACATACAAAATGCCTTGCAGGAAAGGAAGTAAATGCAAATAAAGATTCTTTGGCCGGTTTTCGGTAAGATAAGTATTCGTTGATGAGACGGCGCCCTGTTCTACCAGGTGTTTGGTTTGCTCTATAAATGTTGCCTCATCCCAATGCGCTTTATACATTTCTTTCCTGCGCCAATAGGGCAATGCTTCTGTTATAATTGACACCGTGGAAATAGCTGAAGTGAAAGATGCATTTGCTTTTCCATCAGGAGTAGATAAAAAAGTATGCACCTGTTGCTGCTCTTCATCAATAATAAAAACGCCACAGCGTATAAAAGGCACGCCAAGAGTTTTTAATTCATTCCATATTAATGGTGTGATCCTTTCAAGGTCACTTGTAGTACGCATAGAAGCTATTTCTGCGCGAACCCTGTCAACCGATGCCTGCTTAACAGCTTCTCTTGCCTGTGCTTCCGCTTTTTGAAGATCAAGAAATCTCGTATAGGTTTGGTCAAAAACTTTTGCGAAGCGTTTAAATATGTCATGCATTTCGGGGAAATGCTCATAGGTAATGAACACAAGGTTGCCGTGAGAAAAATTAACAATATGATCAATTTGAAAAGTAGGAAACTGAATGCCGGCATCTAACCTGTCCTGCAACAACTTCCCTAGAACCGGAAGTGAAAGCATATACTTGTAATGGTCTGCTTGCATTTCACCTGTTTTCTCATAAATATAAAGTCCATCGTTTCTCTTTCTGGATTCATTAAATTGGATAAAAACGGGATGTTCCGTTAGTGGAATTTTGCACGGTGGCAGTATATCACCATCCTCGCTTCCCTGGTACCAAATAAATTCTTTATCGTCGATTTCAAAAATACCAAACCCACAGGTCCATTGGGGCACACCTAATGCTTTTACCTGTTGGAAAAGAACAGTGGCCACTTCCGCCAGTTCTGCGCTTCGCTGCATAGCCATTGTTCTTGAACGAACTTTTTCTAATGCTGCTTCGATCTTTGCTTCTCTTACCTGTGCTTCTGCTTTTTGCAGATCAAGGAAACGAGTGTAGGTCTGTTCAAAAACATTTGTAAACCGTTTGAAAATAATATGAGCTTCGGGAACCTTCTCATAAGTAATGAACAACAAAAAGCCTTGAGAAAAATAAACACAATGAAATATTTGAAAAACAGGTAAGGGATGGCCCGCTGCAATAATGGAATCTAAAATTTCTCCAACTACAGGCAGCGTACGCATATAATTGTAATGTGTTACCAATGCTTCGCCGCCAAGTTCTTCCACATGAAATGCATCTCCCCTTTCATAAGCCTCCCTCATATGTATAAATGATGGGTCTTCTGTACAAGGTGCATGAGCAGATGGTTGCATAACACCCTCGCTGCTCATCCAAAACGTAATGCCTTTTTTATCTTCATCCCAAATACAATAACCGGCACTCCATGCTGGTATTTCTAGTGCCTGTACCTGCAAGAAAAGATTGTTCGCCGCTTCTGGTAACTCTTCGCTTCGCTGCATGGCCATTGTTCTGCTTCTGACTTTTTCCAATGCATTTTCTATTCTTGCTTCTCTTGCCTGTGCTTCTGCTTTTTGCAGATCAAGAAATCTTGTATAGGTCTGTTCAAATACCGCTGCAAACCTTTTAAATACACCATGAAATTCAGGACAAGGTTCCAGTGTAATAAACAACAAATTACCCTGCGAAAAATTAGCGAGGTGATGTATTTGTGTTTCGGGCAGATCGAAACCCACACTTATTGCATGGTCGAAATATGCTTTAAAAGCCGGGATCGTTTTAAGATATTCATAATGTTGCTGCATTTTTTCGCCACGAAGCTCCAAAACAAAAAATTGTTCGCCTCTTTCTCTCGACTCAGCAAAACGGATAAAATTAGCGTCTTCAGTCAGCGGAATATTCTGCACCGCATTGAAGTCGCTACCATCCTGTGTACTCATCCAGGAGGTAAAAGTTGTTTCATCTTTTTCCCAGATATTATAACCGCAACTATACGCAGGTACTCCTAATGCTTTTACCTGCTGAAATAATAGTGCCGCTGCATCTTTTAATTCATCACTATGCTGCATGGCCATTGTTCTTGCACGAACTCTTTCTAATGCTAATTGAATTTGCGATTCCCTTGCCTGCTCTTCTGCCTGTTTCAGATCATTAAAACGGGTATAGGTTTGCTCAAATACAGCTGCAAATCTTTTTAGCAGATCAAATGTTTCATCGGATATGTCTTCATTACAAGAGAAGGACAACCATCCTTTGGAAAAGAAAATAATATTGACGATCCAACGATCTTCAGGAAAATTTACTTTCGTTTCAAAAAAACTATTACGGTGTTCATTATAGTTTTTTAATTCCTGTCCTGCAAACTCCAATTTCAGCGATTTACTTTTTGCTTTCCATGCGGCAACTGCTTTAGCCATCACATAGGGGTCATTGATCGGAACATTAAGGGTATGTGGCAAATGGTGGCCCTGAACTGTTGTAGATAATTCCACAAATCCTGCATCCTCATTAACGATTCCAATAGAATTTTGTACAGCCGTCAAACCTAATTCTTTTACTTGTTGAAAGAGCAGGTATGATGTTTCTGGAAGTTCATTACTTTTTTGCATAGCCATTGTTCTTGCACGAACCCTTTCAAGAGCCAATTGGATCTGAGATTCTCTTGCCTGTGCTTCAGCTTTTTCAATATCCAAATACCTGCGATAAGCCAGTCCAAAAACTTTCAGAAACCTTTTGAATAATGTTGTTCCCTCTTCTGTTAACGGATGATAGGTTGAAATGCCCAACGCAACTGGCCCCAGGGAATACCAATAATAGCTGAGCGATGATGCGGTGTATAAATATTTATCAATAAAAACATTTATCGTTTTTTGAAATGCCACCCATTCTCGTACTTTCTGATTCCCTTTGATATGCGCAATTGAAACTGATCCTTTTCCTTTCAACATCTTCGCGGCAAATGCCTTGTCAATTTTATGACCGGTATAACTTGAATCGGTGACTATTGCTTTTCGGTGTTTGACATAATATTGATAATTCATGTATTTGCCACGATCCTTATAAAAGATAGCGGTCATCACATTGCGGATCTCTTTTACCCCCAGGCCTTTTAATTCTGATGAAATGGTTTTGCATACATCCATCATATCAGCGGCTTTATTCATCGCCATAGCAACGGCTCTCACTCTTTCTAATGCTGATTCAATTTCCAGTTCACGATTTTTTTCTTCCAGTTCAATTGTTCTTCTCTTTACTGCATCACGCAATTGAATATTTTCAGCTTTAATTTTTTCTGCAGCAAGTTGTTCACCTTCCTCAGCTCTCATATCAGGAAAAGAACCATGTTGATGTACCAGTTTCCATCCTGTCTTTGTATGTTTAAGTATCGCTGAAGCACGAATATTGCCATAAAATGTCCATTTCTTTTCCATTAAAATATAGAGATCACAATGTTCGTTGATCAAAATGTTTTCATTAAGCGCATGTACAGTGATGTGCCTTTTTCGGAATTGAGCTTTACCTACCAGCTGATCAGCTGTAGCTTTATAAAATTTGAGTGTTTCTTTTTTGCTATTAAAAATCTCACTGACAGCTGTCCCAATTATAATAATTTCATCATCCAGAAAAGAAGCAAATGTTTTCATATCTCCACTGAAATAGGCATCCCAATAGGCTTTATATACCTTCAAAACTTCTGCTTCCAGTTTTTTAGTGAGTTTCATTTTTCGTTGTTTACCGGTAAACTGATGATAAACACAGAGCCTTCTCCTTCCTTCGTTTCTACCTTCAATTCACCACCATGCCCTTTTGTGATTATGTCATAGCTTAACGATAAACCGAGACCTGTTCCTTGTCCGGCTGGCTTGGTGGTGAAGAATGGCTGAAATATCTTATCCAATACTTTTTGCGGAATACCATTTCCGTTGTCCCTGACACTGATCTCCACTTTATCGGCTGCTTTTTTTGTACTCACAGTAACTATTGGTTCGTAGTTATCTCCTTGCTGTTGCTTCTTTTCAGAAACAACATAAAATGCATTGGTAATTAAATTCAGGATCACACGGCCGATATCCTGCTGTATCACATTTACTTTTTCAATTGTAGTATCAAATTCAGACTTCACATCAACATTAAAAGATTTCTCCTTTGCCTTCATGCCATGGTAAGCAAGCCGCAGATACTCATCAGCCAATACATTAATATCTGTCAATTCTTTTTTACTCGTGCTGCTTCGTGAATGCTGCAGCATGCTTTTTACAATTGCATCGGCCCTTTTTCCGTGAAAAATTATCTTTTCTTCATTCTCCTTTATGTCTTTTGCTATTTCTATTGCCTGTTGTTTATTGTCTTTTTCCAGTTCTGTCTCTAATTCGTCGATCAATTCTGCATTTACTTCGGAAAAATTATTGACAAAATTCAATGGGTTTTGAATTTCATGTGCAATACCGGCTGTCAATTCACCCAATGAAGCCATCTTTTCGGATTGCACCAATTGATTTTGCGTTGTCTTTAATGTTGCCAACGTAGTCTCCAGTTCATTTTTCTGTTTTGATAAAAGAATGTTTGCTTTTTTTCGTTGAAGACTGTTACGATATAAAATAATCGCAATGAATAAAAAAATTGTAAGTCCTGTGATCAATGCATACATCCTGAACTTTACACGATAAGCTTGTTGCGCTGCTTCAATTTGTTGCTGGCGTTGCTGTGCTTCAAAATCGATGTTTTGAAATTCCTGCGCATTTTTTGAATTGTAAAGATTATCTTTTATCTTAATGATCAGCGATTGGTATTTTACGGTACTATCATTATTGCCTTTTATTTTATAAAAATCTGCAAGCGCCGTATAAGAACGCATAAAGAGATCAGGAGAATTTAAATAACTGGCAACAGGCAATCCATTTCGAACGAAGTATAAGATCGAATCGATATACCCGGAATTTTTACTAAGTTCTGCCAGGGCGAGATTGCTTGCCACCACACCGCGATAATAAAAATGCTCTTCGCTTTCAGCCAATCCTCTTCTAAAATATTCTTTTGCTTTTTCAGTATTTCCTTCAGCTACATACACTCTGCCGATATTCAATAAAATGCTCCCGATATACCTGTTATAATTTGCAATGACAGCATTGTCATAAGCTTTTTGCAAATAGTATAAAGCAGAATCCGGTTGTTTCAATGATAAGTACGTACGACCAAGTGTAGCATATGTAATACTTAACATCCGTGAGTTATTAGTTTGTTCTCCTACCATCAGGGACAGCCTGTAATAAGAAATTGCTTTTTCATAGATCGCAGCATTTTGATACACAATGCCGAGATATTGCTGTGTCCTGCTCAGTCTTGTGAGTCGTTGCATGCGGGGTGACACCGAACGGTCAGAAAACTCGTCAATAGGTTCTATTGTTGATGGCAACAAATTTTTTTCACTTGCGGGATCTTCACCGATAGCAATTGATGAAAGGATGTTTTGTAATGCCCGCGGTTGATTGCCCTTATTCAATAACGCATATCCCATTTGATTCAATGCAATACTTTCCTCAAGTTTTAGATGCAATTTCTTTGTAATAGCCTGCATTTTTTCGGCATAGTAGTAAGCACTGTCAGGGTCGATCTCAGAATAGATATCAGCTGTTTTTCCGTAAAGGATCATGCAGACCGTATCATTTTTACACTTGCTGATCGAATTTTTAAGACTGTCAATATATGATTGTTGTGCAACAATAAAGTTTGCAAGAAAAAGATAAAACACTATATGGATAATCCGTCTTGTCATTTGTATAATAATTATTTCATAGGTAAACTTATTATAAATGATGACCCCTCACCTTCTTTAGTTTCTACTTTTATTTCACCATCATGTCCTTTTGTAACAATATCATAACTCAACGATAAGCCTAATCCTGTTCCCTGGCCCGTCGGCTTGGTGGTATAGAATGGTTGAAATATTTTATCCAAATCTTTTTGGGGAATACCGTTACCATTATCAATTACCCTGATCTCAACAACCCCCAAACCCCCTAAAGGGGGCTTTACAGCTTTAGTAGTGACGATAACCATTGGCTCATAGCCGTTACCCGTCTTCTTTTTCTTTTCACTTACTGCGTAGAAAGAATTATTGATCAGGTTAAGAATCACTCTACCTATTTCCTGCGGAACGATATTTATTTTGGCTATGGATCGGTCAAGATCTGTGTCAAATTTTGCATTAAAGAATTTATCCTTTGCTCTTAATCCATGATAAGCAAGCCTGAGATATTCTTCTGCTAATGTATTTATATCTGTCAGCTCTTTTTGTCCCCCGCTGCTTCGGCTATGTTGTAACATCCCTTTTACAATTGCATCTGCCCGTTTGCCGTGGTGTAAGATCTTTTCTAAATTTTCTTTTACATCGAGTGCAATTTCTTTTGCTCCTTCTGTATTTCCTTTTTCAAGCTCGGTTTTCATTTCTTCCAATAGCTCATTGCTTACATCAGAAAAATTATTTACAAAGTTCAACGGGTTTTGAATTTCATGTGCAATACCAGCAGTCAATTCACCAAGAGATGCCATCTTCTCGGATTGTATCAATTGTTTTTGTGTAGCCTGTAATTCTGTAAGTGCATCTTCGGCTCTTTTCTTTTCTTCTTTTAGTTTTATTAAGTCAGTTCGTGCCTGCGTTAGATCTTTAAAACGTGAATACGCTAAAGAAAAAACGGAAGCTGCTCTTCTCAGCATACGCCAACTTTCTTCTGAAATATCACCTGCTGCTGCAGCCCCGATAGCCCCATGCGAAAACTTATACAAATGATAAGTTCTGTCAGGAATCACTTCTCCATAATATCCCCGCAAAAGAGCAGAGTTTTCTTCACAGTAACGGATCCATTCCTTCCTGTTAGCTCCCTGCATCACAATGGAGATCTGTTTTTTGGGTGATCGGTAAAATTGCAACATCTCCCTACCCACCCAGGTATCATTGAGATTGAGTGCAAAATGATCATTCACTAATTTCTTTCCTTCAGCCTTTATATCTTTCAATGCGTACCAGCATTCAGCTTTTTCAGCACTTTCATCATTAATATAAATACTGCATGTCTCCAATTCTTCCACACCCAGTAATCCCATTTCCACTCTTAATACTTCTGCTACCTCTTTTAACTCTTCTGGTTCCTGCATCGCCAATGCTCTTGCCCGAACTCTTTCCAGTGCGGTTTCAATTTTTGCTTCTCTTGCCTGTGCTTCGGCTTTTTGCAGATCAAGAAAACGGGTATAGGCTCTTTCAAACTCTATTGCAAAACGGCATTGAATATTTTTTTCTTCGTCAGTTGCAGGTTTACAGATGCAAATACCAAATGAACCATACTTCATCATGGCATCGTAATAATATACACCTTTAGAAAAAGTATCAAAGACCATTACTCTTTTTGCTTCACCACCTGCATTATCGGCAATACGCTGAAATGTATCGAGCCAATTCTGTACTCTTTCCGGCGGTACATAGTTGTCATGAATTTTTACTCCGGCCCGCCATGATATAAGACAATCATTAAAATATTGTTCTGCTTCTGCCAACGTATAAGAAGTAAAACTTGTTTTATGATCCGGCCAGGTTATCCAGAATGTATTTTCATTTTTTGCTTCATCCACCAACCAGAAATAGGAGAACTGCCATTCAATACCTAATTTTCTTAATTGCTCTCCAAAAACCAGTGATGTCTCATTCAGATCCTTTGAATTCGACATGGCCATCACCTTTGCTCTCACTTTTTCTAATGCTGCTTCGATCTGTGCATCTCTTGCCTGTGCTTCGGCTTGCTTTAGATCATTGAAACGTGTATACGTGAGATCAAAAACTTTTGCAAAACGACTAACAATATCCATTTGCTCTGCAGATAATTCAACAGGGCCTGATGCTTCAAGCAAACCAAAATTGTTGAACGATCCGGAAACAATAGTATGCTCGGAATTTAGTATCCCGTTCTTAACAGCATCGGGAAGATGAGACAATTCCGTTTCGTTCAGCAATAATTTATCTATTGTTTTTTTCTCATCACCTTTCAGATCATACACCCATTTTGGATCTTTTTCCTTCCATCCCTTAATGACCGCTTCATAATAAGAGTGCTGAAGTCTTTTAATATAATAACTCTCAGCTGATCTTTTATCTTCTGAATTTGCCATCCATAATCTTGCTGATAATGTATCGTTATCAAATATCCAGATGATACAACGGGCAAGTATTAGATCGAGCTTTGTGAGTTCTTCAAATAAAATTTCAACAAGATCATTCAGCTCATCAGAATTTTGCATCGCCATGGCTCTTGCTCTCACTCTTTCCAGTCCCAATTCAATCTGCGCCTCTCTTGCCTGTGCTTCGGCTTTTTGCAGATCGAGGAAACGGGTATAGGTTCTTTCAAATTCATTAGCAAAGCGGCTGAGGGTCTTTTTTTCATCTTTCGTTAAATCGGCTGCAGCCATTACACCAAAGCAGCCATATTTCATGAAAGCTTCTACATAATACAAGCCACCCGAAAAATATTCCGGTTTCAGTTTTTCAACTCCATCAATCAACTCTTGCCATGCAGCAAAATAATTTTCAACAGCAGCAGGTGGTACACGATATGAATAAACAGGCTCATTGCTTTTCCAGTCAACAAGACATTGTGCTGTGGCAGGCTCGTTTCTGTCAAGCGGATAATTAATGGCCTTACTTTTAAAAACCGTTGAGCCGTTTTTATCTTCTCCCCAGGCAGCCCAAAAAATATGACGGTCTTTGTCTTCATCAGGAAGCCATAAAAATGAAAATGCTGAATTGATACCAAGCAATAGCACCTGCTGGTGAAAGACACGTAAGGTATCATCCAGTTCTTTCGAATGCTGCATGATCATACTTTGCGTACGGGTACGTTCCAGTGCTGTTTCGATCTTTGCTTCTCTTGCCTGTGCTTCGGCTTTTTGAAGATCAAGAAAACGGGTGTATGCCTGATCAAATACGTTTGCAAATCTTTTAACGATTTGGTTATCCTGATCAGAAAATGATTTTTTAGAATAACTGGTAATATGAATACCCGTATTTCTTGCCAGGGCTACCGACATCGTAGCGAGCTCAGCTTCCAATAGAAATTGCTTTTGCTTTTCGGGAACATATTTAAAATCAGTATTTTCAAAAAGATGATGAAACAGTTCATTCTTTTCATCAAAAGGATAGCATTTTGAAAGCAAGTCACCTCCATTTTCCCTTATTTTAAACAGGTCGTTGAAATATGAAATGTGGGTATAAGGAACTAATATCTTCGGGTATTGTTGATTTGCCTTGCTTTCAAGCCACCAAATGATATCCTTTGAGTCTTCTGTAAAAAGAATAATTATGGCTGTATAAAAATCAACATTTAGTTCCTTTAATCGTTCAAAAACTGTATGAACCACTTCCTGCAGCTCATCGCTCTTATGCATCGCTAAAGAACGGGAACGAACTTTTTCAACAGCCGCTTCTATTTGTGCTTCTCTTGCCTGGGCTTGTGCTTTTTCAATATCCTGGTATCTGCGATACGCTAATTCAAATACATTTCGAAAACGTTTGAACAGGTCGATCTCATTTTCATTTAATGGAACATATGTGGACATACCCAATGCCACAGGTCCCAATGAATACCAGTAATAATTAAGCGAGTCAGAGGTTTCCAGGTAAGTATCAATAAATACATTAGTTGATCGTTGGTAGTCGAGCCAGTCTTTCACTTCTTCTCCTTTAAACCCATGTGTCCAAACCTGGTTGGGTCCTTTGAGCATTTGGTTGGCAAATTTTTCTGCTACCGGGTGATTATTATAATCTACCTCTGTGACCAACAGCTTATCATGCTTTGCATAATATTCATAATTCATGTAAGAGCTCTTCTCTTCATAGAAGATCGCTGTCTGTATATTGCGGATCTTCTTTACATCCAGAATCTCCAATTGATCTGAAATGATCTTACACACATCCAGCATATCAGCCGGTTCTTTCATCGCCATGGCGGCAGTACGTACTCTTTCTAATGATCTTTCTATTTTTAATTCTTCATTTGCTTTTTCGATCTTTTCATTTAGCTCAGTCAATTCTTTATTACGCTGACTTACTACCTCTGCTTTGTGAGAAATTTCAAGATTGGCAATTTTTTGATTTATACTGTTTTTATGAAGTTCCTTTTCTATTTGAAAATGAGCTTCCAGCTGAACAAGCGATTCTTTAAAATCACCCTTTTGCTGGTAATACTCATGCAAATTATAATACGTATTGCTCAAGAGGTCCTGTGCCTTTATTTCATCAGCAATTTTCAAGGCGCCGGAAAGCCATTCAAAAATTTGATGATCTTCAACATCGTTTCGGTTCTTATACAGATTGGCAAGAAATATTAACACTTCTGCTTCTCCTCTTTTGTCTCCCCTTGCTTTTCTTATTTCAAGGCTTTCATTCGAAAATTTTGAAGCTTGTTTAATATCACCAGCCTGCTCATATATTTCTGCCAGGTGAAGCAGCGCATTGGCTTCTCCTTTTTTATCACCTGAATTTTGACTTATTATCAAACTTTGCTTGCAATAATCAATTGCCTTATCAAGGTCATTAAGTTTAAGATAGGTGAAACCGATATTGTCCAGGCTTCCTGCTTCTCCCCATTTATCATTAGACTCCTGGCGGATAACAAGACCCCGCTGGTAACAATCCAATGCATGATTATAGTCTCCATTATCAAAATAGATGGAACCGATAATATTAGTGGCATATGCTTCCATTAAGATATTCCCCGAGCTTTTCGCAATTGCAAGAGCTTTATATAAATAATCCAGGGCGTTTTCATGATTGCCAAGATGTTTATAGGTAACTCCTATGTGATAACAACATGTTACCTCAATTTCTAATGAACCTATTTGTTGTATTAAAGCATATCCTTTTAGCAAAAGTTCTAATGAGGTACCTAAGTTTCCCCAATTACGTTCGATAATTCCTAGGTATTCGTAAACAACCGCCTGGCCCTTAATATCATTTAGGGATTGAAACAAAGAAAGAGCCTCCCTAAGGAGTGGAGCTGCTTCATCGTTTTTAAACAGCCTGACATTGCCGAATCCTAACGAGCGAAGTCCTTCGGCCAATCCTTTGGTATAATTAATGTTTCTTGCCAGTTTTACAGATTCTTCGCTTAGCTGAAAAGCTTTGGGAAAATCGGTGACCCGTGCCTCCCATGCTTGCTGGTTAAGCTCATCAATTTTTTCCTTCAGTGATTGTATAGCAATTTCATTACTCATTTATAAATGAGAACAACAGTTTGTCTCGTTTTGTTTTTACTAGCTGAAATTAATGATTTCTTAAAGACTTATAAAATAAACAGATACGATGGGACTTAATCGGTTTCCAGTAATTGCATCAGCAAAAAACAGGCAGTAATCTTAACACCAGCCTCTATTTTATATAAAACTCCCAGGCGATTCCGGTTGGGGTTCTTAAAATCAATGTGTGTAGAGCTGATGAATGGTTTCCAATTGCAAAACTTCAACTGCTTTACTATAATATTCTTTTGCTTTTTCGGCTGAGGAGCCAATACAAACAACACCTATTTTTCCATATTGAGATAAAGCGCCAATAAGATGAAACATGACACCTTCCTGTAAAGTACCATCATAATGCAGATCGTGTAACATGGCAATATCTATAAGGTCAGGGGGAGTCAGGCCATGAAATTGTTCACTGCGAAGATTATCTGAGCAAAAATAAAATCGTTTTTGACCGGTAGCAGTGAGATATTCTCCTTTTTCAGCATTATAATCGCCGTCTGTTAGAAACTGGAGCATGATATAAGGATGAGTAGTGCCCCCTTTTCTCAAATTAATTTCGATGGGATAATGTGTCCAGCCATTTTTATTTTTTACAGAAATAAAATCAACGGCGAATCTACCAAGCACTCCTTTATCACGTAATGCTTCTGCTACTTTTAGCCCCATTTTACCAATATCGATAGCATACTCGCGGTTTGCCGGGAAATAGGCGCCAAGAAATACCTGGCCGCTTTCACCGCCAAGTTCCTGGTCATGTGTTGAAATAATAACACATTTACCTTTTGGATTTACGCGGCATTGAACCGACGGAGAAGTCTTGATCTCACCTTCCACAAATTCTTCAACTATACCTCCCATGTCTTGAAACTTTGCGAGAAATTCTTTTAAGTCAAGATCAGTAGCAACTGTTTTCAATCTTGCATAGAAATAGCTGTTTATCTTATGGGGGACATCATCTTTTTCTTTCACACCGTCATAAGAGAAGATCGCATTTCCATCTCCTGAAAAACCATCATTTAATTTTACAACAGCTTTGCGCAATGAAGGGTTTTGTTTTTTTAATTCAATCAGGGCATTTATAATTTCTTTTTCTGAATAGAGATCTTCAAAACCCGCAGGAACATTTAAACCGCATGATTTAAAAATTTTTCTGCCATTACTTTTGTTTCCTAATTCAAAAAGGTCAGGGTCACAACCGTAAATCGGGAACCCAAGCTCTACCGATAATCTTCTTTCTTTATTCGTAACATTAAAACAAGCCATGTGTGCAAGGTGATCGTCCGGAATTGCCTGTTTTATTCGTTCGATCAATCGTGGTCTCTCGAGAATTTTTTCTGTAAGCGATCTTGTTGAATTATCATAACAACTGAACAAATGCAATCTTTTACTTGCATGATGGCCAGTGATACCCGGAAGCAGATGCAAATAGTAGTCGATAATTACCGGGTCAATGGGCATACTCGTTACATATATAACATGAGTTCGGGGCATACGAAGCAGCAGTAAAAAACATAATAACCTTTCTTCATAATGAGTTATTCCCGGGATCTTGGAAAGTATCTCCTGGTCCATGGTAAGCGATGGAATAATTATTACGGTTTTAGGAGCCAGTTTATCAGGGAATGCTTTATCAAATTGTTCGGCAAAACAGCTTTGTATCTTTTTAAATTTAGATCTTTCATCTTCCAAAAGCAATTTACCAGCGCCATTCGTCGGGGCTGCAGAAATTTCTTTTTTCTTTATTGCTTTCATATATTGAATTGCAAATCTATTTTGTTTATGAATGATGTTTTATGAAGCTGAACCAAAATAAAACTGATAATTATCATCCCTCTTGTCCTAACCATATAGCGCCACCAATGCTGCTGCGTTTTGCGCCGGTAACGGAAGATAAAAAATTATATTCTTCCCGCCAGCGAAGAATACCCATAAAAGCTATGCAGATCGTTTTATTTAACTCATTCATGTTCTCACTCGCAATTTTTAGCTTTTTTGAAATGTTGCCATAAAATTCTCCGTTGCCACCCAGTGCAATATCAAGAGCTGATAGATCAGTAATAACCGGCAGACCGGTTGCAGCAGCGATGGAAGCTCCGCTAAATAATATGCCTTTCGATTCTGCATGAACAGCGATCAACGCAACCTGGTATTGTAAATTATTTTCTTCAATAAATTTTTCAATTAATGAAATGCCATTCCCTGTGGGATATGAACGATTTGTTTTTAATTCAAATGTCCATACTCCGGCATTTTCATGAAACTCAGAAAAGGCAATTGAATACCCGGAATCGGAAAACAAGACACCTAATGCACGATAAATCATTCTTATTTAGATTTTAGATTGCAGATTTAAGATTTTAGATTTGTTGCACCAAATTCCCCCGAACGTGATTGTAAATTTAAGCGAACAGCATTCTCTTGTCAGCAACTGGATAAATGAACTGCGTGATCTGAATATTCAACAAGACAGGATGCGGTTTCGACATAATCTTGAACGTATAGCCGAGATAGCGGCTTATGAGATAAGTAAAGTTTTACCATTTGTAGAAATAGAAGTTGAAACCCCCCTTGGAACAGCTACCAGTAAAGTTTTAAAAGATCAACCTGTACTTGCTACTATTCTTCGTGCGGGTTTACCCATGCACAACGGTTTGCTTAATTATTTTGATAAAGCAGATAATGCTTTTGCCGCTGCTTATCGGAAACACGAAAAAGATGGCACTTTCGAGATCAGTCTTGAATACATGAGCTGTCCTGATCTTGAAGGGAGAATCCTTATTATATCTGATCCAATGCTGGCAACCGGCGCTTCACTCGTAAAAACGATTCATTTTTTAAAAGAAGAAGGGCCTCCAAAAGAAATACATGTTGTTTGCGCCATCGCCTGCACCGTAGGAATTGAATATGTTAAAAGAGAAGACCCTTCTGTTACCATTTGGTGCGGCGATATAGATGAAGAGCTGACTGCCAAAGGTTATATTGTGCCCGGCCTGGGCGATGCCGGAGACCTTGCCTATGGCAGCAAAAGCCAGAGTTAAAAAGCAGCTAATTTTAAGTTTCATAGGTCTCTGAAAAAATGTACTTTTATCTTCTTATTCATTTGTGATGAAGAAACTCCTCTTAGCCCTATTGTTATTGACAAGCTTTGCTTTCGTGTCTTTGGCGCAGGATCCAAATTTTTCTCAATTTTTTGCTTCACCACTTACTTTGAACCCGGCATTAACCGGGAAGTTTGATGGCACTTTCCGGCTCGCAGGCAATTACAGGAACCAATGGCCTTCTATTAATAATGCATTTGTTACCAAAACTGGTTCTGCAGATTTTCATTTATTGACAGATAATTTGCCTGATATTGATCGCTGGGGTTTTGGTGTATTATTTCTGAACGATAAAAATGGCAATGGTGCTTTAACTACCAACCAATTTTCACTTTCCACTGCCTATCATAAAGGACTTGATGAAAATGGTTACCACCAGATAGGCGTAGGTTTCCAGGGAACATACACAGACAAAAGACTTAATGTAAATATCCTGGATTTTGAAGATGAATTGACAGCATTAGGTTTTACCGGTCAGACAAGCGAGATCTTCCCTCAAAATGACTTGCAAGTAAAGTACCTGGACATTAATGCCGGGATATTATATAACGGAAGCACCAACGGTTATAATAATATTTATCTCGGCGCATCTATGTATCATATTAACAGACCTAAGGAAACGTTCCAGGGTGGGCAGTTTTATTTGAATTCAAGAACAACTTTGCAAGCTGGCGGTCGTTTACCAACTAATCAGTACGATGCTTTTCATTTTAGCGCTAACTATAGTTTCCAGGCAAATGCCAACAACCTGATGTTTGGCGGCGCCTATGCAATGAATCTTAATTATGATGAAGAAAACCCCGTAAATGTTTATATGGGTGCATGGGCAAGATTTAATAATGTTACTGATGCACTTATTCCTTATGTTGGGTTGGAATTTGGTGATGTCCAGATCGGTGCTTCGTACGATGTAAATATTTCAAGCCTGCAACCGGCATCTAATATGCGTGGTGGCATAGAGCTTTCTGTTATCTATATCAAAAAGCCTGTTGACAGGAGTTTGAAGAAACTGAATTGTCCTAGATTCTAATTCAACGACACAATATTTTTTTATAAAAGCGTTGCTAATTGCAACGCTTTTTATTTCTCAGATAAGTTTTTATCTTGTCACAAATTCAATCTATGAAAAGACTAACCACCATTTTTTTCCTTGTATTTCTTTTTAGCGCTTCCCATGCACAAATGGAAGTGGGATATAACACCACCGATGTTGGCGCTGAATTTCAATGGTATAAAGACGGAAAGTTTATCGGGCTCCACCTTGCTACCAATGCAAAGCTTCATCATTCCTTTCATGCTACGATCGGATATTACATTGCAGGTGATCCGACAGCTTCCTTTTATTATAATCAAAGTAATGGCGGGTTGGGGGCAGGATTAGGCTATCGTTATTATATTCGGCTTAGACCACACGGTTTTTTCATTGGCGCAAAGGCTGATCTATTTACCTATAAGATAATAATGGACACACAAACATCCGAAGACACTTATACTTCCATGATCTTTATTCCTTCATTGCAAACAGGCTATATGATCCTGATTAATGATATGTTTTTTATTACTCCAACGGCAAGCTATGGCTATAAAACAAACCTGCAGAGCAAAATGAGTGCAGATGAAAAAAAATCGGTGGCGTTGTTTGGTATTAGTATTGGTGCAAAGTTTTAATCTACAAATATTGCCGAAGATCTAAAATTTGCGGAGGCTTGAAAAAGGGATCATTGCTCATAACCACTTTTAATAATGGTCGAGATCATCTTAAACCGACCGTTTGGCTTTATGAAATTCGGCGAATGTGCAGGTATTATTATTCCCTGGCCTGACCCGAGTAAATTGGATTCTTTATCAATAACGATCTCCGCCTTGCCTTCAATGATCTGGACAAAGGTGTCAAAAGGGGAGGTTTTTTCTGTTAACCCTTCACCACTATCAAAAGACATTACACTTATATTTCCGGTGGACTTTTTGATGATCGTTTTGATCACTACAGAATTTGTCATATACTCAATAATTTCAACGATGATATGTGCTTTTGATTTCTCCAGTTCGAAGCTATTCGTTTTTTTATCTTCATTTTTCATACCATACTTTTAAAAGTTTCTTCCACACAAGCAACGATTTAATCCTTCTGCTAACTGCGATTACAGTGATTCCATTATTTTTTCGAGTTCTTCTTTGGTTTTCCCTAATTTAACCGCGAGTTTTCCCATCATCTCACCTCTCTTACCATCTTCAAACACCAGATCATCATCTTTAAGTATTGCAAATTTTTGTTTGAGCTTTTCTTTCTCCTGATTCCAGTTTCCTTTTAACCTGATAATCTTTGTCATTTTGTTCTTAATTTACTTTTACTAATAATTCATTGTAAAGATGAATTTCTTTTACCCGGTAAATGTTATACAATTGAATAAAAAGATTACATCATTCACATATTGCAGCAAAAAATAAGTGATCAAATGAACAGTCCCTGTAAAGACAGGGACTGTAAACCAAAACCTACGCTATAGAAAATCAATTATATACTTGAACCACTATTACCGTGTAAACTGTAAATTTTTTTTGTATTCAATGATCGTATGCAATACTTTAAGCTTTTGAATAATTTTATTTTTCAGGTCGCGGTGAAACCTGTTCTTTTGAACTTCACTCAGCGCATTTTCATAATTTATTATGGCTTCATCAAAATGCCCGTTATTTTCATATTTAAGCCCCTCCACAAATAATTCGACAGGTAGATCTTTCTTCTTAAGAAAAAAGGAGCTGATTATTGATGCTATTAGTAATGATATCATAATAAAAGGTAAATACTGGTAAATTGTCATAAAAGGGTTTTTATGCTATTTGTATAAAGATGAGGTCATTCAAATTCATAATTGTTACAAGAATACAGTAGAATGTTACATCTTTCACAGGTTTTCAAGCATGTTGAGTCTCTTATCACGAAGCTGTTTGAAGTGTGACGGAGTAAGGCCAGTTACTTTTTTAAACTGGGCAGAAAGATGCGCAACACTGCTATAATGCATCAGATAGGCAATTTCAGTAAGGTTAAGCTCATTATAAACCAATAGCTCTTTTACCCGTTCAATTTTATGTGCAATAATGAATTTTTCAATCGTAGTACCCTGTACTTCTGAAAAAAGATTAGCGAGGTAAGTATAATTGTGGTTTAATTTCTGGCTTAAATGATCAGAAAAATTGATCGCTAAAGGTTCTTCTGAATAATGGATCAATTCTACAATAACATTCTTTATTTTCTGGATCAACACACTTTTCTTGTCATCCAGTAATTCAAGTCCTGATTTCAGCAAAGCCTCTTTGAACTGATCATGCTGTTGCTCTGAAATACTTTCCATTATTTCCGCTTCGCCTAATTCCACAACAATATAATGCAGTCCCAATTTTTCCAATTCCGCTTTTACTACCATTTTGCAGCGGATGCAAACCATGTTTTTAATATATAATTTCAAAAGACCTGCTTTGTTTGTAAATGATTCCGATTTTTAATCCCTGTTAATGAGTCATAATGCTTACTGCTGCCGACAAAACCACCTTGAATTTACTTAAAACTTTCCACACCTGATTTCTTTTTGGATTCTTTACGTATTTATATACATGAGTGAAAAAAAGCCGCCTTGATTAACCAGGGCGGCTCTAATATTTAAAATCAATAATTATATTTTACCAGTTGGCCATCACTATTATAATAGAAATATGCTGGTTTCCCTCCCAGAATATCCTTGACCCGGAATATATTTTTTACAGTATTTGGCACTTCAATCTTTATCATATCGTCGAGCCTGGTACCCGGGCTGCGTTTGAAAATTGCATCTACAACATTTTGTGGCATTTCATTCCTTGTAATCAATGTTCTTGTATCTCTTCTGTCCCCATTTGCATGGTATAATGCAGTTGATCTGTAAAATCCATTTCCAAAACTTGCTGTCCAATCTCCACGGTATTTACTCCAGCTAACATTGCCTGCATTAGGATAATCTCTTTGAAATGCAGCTCGTACTTTGGCTGGTTGATTTTTGGAATATACAGGACTCTTTCCTCCTTTATCTGAAGTGCCATCCCAGATTTTTTTATTATGCTCATCTTGTTGGTGCTTTTCATTTGCCGCTTTCTGCTTTTGGTCGCTACTTCCAGGGCTCGCTGGTTTTTCATTCTTTGATTTATCATTTCCCTTTCCGTTATCATTACTTTTTCCCTGGGAGATCATTGTTAAACTAAATATGAATCCCATACTTATCAAAAAAAACTTTTTCATATTATTATTTTTAAAACCTGTAACCTAAAGAAAAACCAAAGCCGGTGTTTTTGGCAGAAGTTTTATCATTCGACGAACCTTCATATTCAGGGTTGATCTTAGTAAGGCCTAATTGTGTATTTAATTGAAACGAAACTTTGTTACCAAATTCATAACCTACCAGCATGTTAGCTCCTGCATCCATCGGCCTGATATAAACCACATCATCAGGATCGGAATTCTTCACTGTTTTTTGAAACTTTATTTTTTCACTAAGGTCGGATCCGCCACCGTCATATGTTGCCTTACCACCAATGCCAAATGCAACATAAGGACCAAATCCAAGTATCAGGTGTCCGTTTCCCAACATAGGCTTGTAAAGAAAATTAAGTGGTAATTCCAGGTATGAAATTTTTAAAGTTGTATTAAAGGATTGGCCAAGTATAACATCTTCGCTTTTTGCACCTTTAATTGTGTAAAGCAACCCTGGTTGAAAATAAAAATCAATTCCCACCGGAATTTCTGCATTGATACCAACATTAAAACCGATCAACATATCACTTTTTAATTTATCGTCATTTTCATCCCTGCCATTAATATTCTGAAAGTTTACTCCGGCACGAAGACCAAAACTTGTACCGCCTGTATGAGACGTTTTTTGCTGCGCCTGGGAAAATATTGTTCCTAAAACCATTACTGCAATTAAACTGATTCTTTTTTTCATTTTATTTTGTTTGATCTATTTTGTTAAAAAAATTGTCTTTAAAACTCATTTGATAAATAGCATGTGATCTTTTTTATTTACCACCATTCTTTTCTGCTTCTTTCGCAGCCTCTGCTTTCATTTTTTCATTGGCTGAAACGAGGAATTCTACCCTACGATTTTGTGCCTGGCCATCGTCTGTGTCATTGGTATACTTAGGCGATGTTTCACCAAATCCATGAATGGTGAGTCGTGAAGTAGTGATCGCTTTTCCGGATAAATAATAGGAAACAGTGGAAGCTCTTTCTTCTGATAATTTCTGGTTGTAACGGGTGGTTCCTTTACTGTCTGTGTGCCCCTGTACTTCAATGTTTGTATCGGGGTATTTTTGCAGAATGGCTACTAATTTATCTAAGTTTGTGCGGGCATCAGTTGTAAGATTGGATTGATCAAAGCCAAATAAGATCTTACTGTTAAACTCTATGACGATCCCTTCTCCTACCCTAACCACTTCTGCGTCCGGAATTGCTTTTTTCATTTCTTCTGCCTGCTTATCCATTTGGTGCCCGATAACGGCACCGGTCACTCCACCTGCTGCTGCTCCAATAATAGCACCCATCGCTGTGTTACCCGCTGCTTTACCAATAACTGCGCCTACTGCCGCACCACCGGCTGTTCCTATTACAGCTCCTTTTTGTGACTTATTCATTGTTTTACATCCTGCAGAAAAAATAGCTACTACCAAAAAACTGGTCACTAAGATTTTAAATGTTTTCATTATGCTTGTTTAAATTGTTAATACAGTATTTTTTTACTAATAAATTTTCTTACTTGTCTCTCTGATCTTTTAATTAGAATTTCAAAACTGAGCCTGATATAAAAATGCTAGTTAATTTCTTACAGGATTATAAAACTTCAATGCCTGCGGCATATATGATCTGATATTTGCAATTCTTGTTTCATCAGAAGGGTGACTGCTTAAAAACTCTGGCGGCTTTGCTCCGCCGGCCGCAGCCATCCTTTCCCAAAATGGAATTGCTTCCTGTGGATTATACCCTGCCATAGCTGAAAAGTATAGTCCGAATTTATCCGCTTCTGTTTCTTCTTTACGTGAAAAAGGTAATGTGCCTCCCACCGTGCTTCCAATGCCATAAGCCGTCATAAAAAGATTTTGTGTTTCGGCTGGCTTACTTGACACGGCTACCTGTAATGCAACACCACCTAATTGTTGTAATAACCCCTGGCTCATTCTTTCGCTTCCATGTTGTGCAACTGCGTGGGCAATCTCATGTCCTAATACGACAGCCAATGCAGCTTCATTTCTTGTAATAGGTAATAAACCAGTATATACTACCACTTTTCCGCCGGGCATGCACCATGCGTTTACTTCTTTATTATCTACCAGGTTAAATGCCCACTGGTATCCTTCCAGGATCGACGTTTGTCCCTGACTATCATAATATGTTTTAATAGCAGCAGCAATACGAGATCCCACACGGCGAACCATTTCAGCATCTTTATTGGTATTTGCATTGACAACACTATTGGCAGTCAAAAAGGTTTGATATTCTACTTTCGCCATGGATTGTAATTCAGTCTCTGATACCAGGCTTAATTGTTTACGGCCTGTTACCATGTTTTCTGTACAACTGATAAAAACAAAAACAACTAAAAGGAAAGTAAATAATTTTTTCATTTCTAAAATTTGATTTTATAAGAAGGATGAAGTTGTCGCGAAAGCCGTTGAAGAAATACGGAAGTAATAACTATATCAACTTATATTAAATTAAGCGAGAAACGAAGATGATTCTCTTTGTGCAGAAGAGTGTTATACAATTAAAAAGAATAGTTGCAAGATTCACAGGTTTAAATAAGTATGAAAAGAACCGTAATCCCTGGAATATGTGAATTGTGTAACTTATTTGCAAAACCCTGTAACACTCCTACACAGAAAGCACCTCAATTTTGTGCCATTAATAAGAAAACTCTTCATAAAAGTTGAAAAGTTAGACGACCAGGAGAAAGTCAACTTTTAAAAACCAAACAATGAGTATAAAAAAAACTCTAAGGATTGGATCGCTCGTTTTGTTCATGGCGATCACTTTGCCAGCTAATTCTTCTTTAATTGCCCCTGACGCTAACTCAAGAGCTCAACAACTGGAGCAAAGACTAGAAGAAATCAAGAATCTTGATAAATCTAAAATAACAAGACTTGAAAAGAAAAATCTACGGAAAGAAGTAAAAGGAATTAAAAAAGAGTCTAAAGAGCTAAGCGGTGGAGTTTATCTTTCTGTTGCAGCTATCATCATCATTATTTTATTACTGATTTTGCTTTTATAAGATAAGTTGTAAAAACATTTAACCTGTCTTTCTGATAGTCAGCATTTGAAAGCAACGATTCAGCTCCTTATGAAGCAAACATTACCTATGTAAATTAGAGCTCCGAATACCCGATTAAACGTTAGTCCTTTCCCTTGAGCTATGACCACCTTGGTAAAAACGGGGTGGTTTCTTTTTTATCTGCACTCAACTTTTAATTTGCCGTCGGTACTAGTCTTAACATCCATTTTATGCTATCATATATGAATGATGTAATTTATTTCAATGATTGTATAACAATTATACTTAACAGGTGACAGACCTTTACCTAGATCTTTTAAAAAATCATTATTACTCCTCTTCTTCCTATTTTAATTGCTTTGGGTGTGGTTGGCGTAATTCTTGGCTTATTAACAACTACATTCCTATGGAACATAAAATTAAAGACATCTTAGATGTAGTTGCCGTGATTGTTGGTACTGCTGCAGGTATTTGGGGTATTAGTTCCCTGAAAAATCATTGTGTTTAAAAATGAACGCTTTGTTTTTAAAAAAATTTCAATTTAAAATGCAATTCCTGCGCAGAAAATTGAAGATCATTTGTTGATTAAATTCAAAAAATATGAAACGATTTACTTTTCCTGGCTTTGTTATCGCACTGGTTTTTTCAGTTCTGTTTCTCATTGCATCATTTATCCTTCTTTTCCGTGATCCCGGTTAAGTATAGAAACCTTTAAAAAAATAAAAATTGGTTATCAATTTAAAAAATGGTTTTGCAGAAGCAGGTAATGCTACATTATTTGTTGCGCGGTTTTTTAGAGAAGCTATTAAACCTCCTTATGAAATAAAAGAATTCTTAAGGCAATGCTATATTATAGGATATAAATCCATGCCGTTAGTGGCAATTACTGGTTTTATCATGGGATTGGTATTAACCATTCAGTCACGTCCTACATTGGCAGAGTTTGGCGCAGAATCCTGGTTGCCAGGTATGGTGGCACTTTCATTGATACGTGAAATTGCTCCAGTGATCACAGCATTAATCTGTGCCGGAAAAATTTCTTCGGGCATTGGCGCAGAATTAGGTTCTATGAAAGTAACCGAGCAAATAGATGCGATGGAAGTATCTGCTATAAACCCTTATAAATATTTGGTAGTCACAAGAGTGCTGGCTACCACACTGATGGTGCCGCTGTTAGTTGTGTTTGCGGATGGAATTGGAATTTTAGGCGGTTATGCTGGGATTAATATTCATAGTGATGTTACCATGTATCGCTACTTTTCACAGGTGTTATCCTCACTTGAGTTTTTGGATATTGTACCGGCTACCATTAAAACTTTTTTCTTTGGATTTTTCATTGGTTTGATTGGTTGTTACAAAGGATTTACCGCAGCCAATGGCACGGAAAGTGTTGGCAAGGCTGCTAACTCTGCGGTAGTAACCGCATCCCTTGCAATATTTATTATAGATATGATGGCTGTACAATTAACTGACCTTTTTTTCTGAAATAAAAATGATACAAGTAGAAACAAATACAATAAAACAATCGGTAACTGATCACCCGGGTTTTGAAATAAATAACAAACCCGGACCTGTGATAAATATAAAAGGACTGTATAAATCATTCGGAAAAAATACAGCTATATTAAAAGGGGTAGATCTTATTGTAAAAAAAGGTGAGAACCTGGTAGTGTTAGGAAAGTCGGGTTCAGGTAAATCAGTATTAATAAAATGCCTTGTTGGTTTAGTTGCTGCCGATATGGGCGAATTAAAAGTGTTTGACACAGACATCACTAAACTGAATAACCAACAACTGAATGCAATAAGGATCAGGATCGGTTTTCTTTTTCAAAATTCAGCGTTGTATGATTCTATGACGGTGAGAGAAAATCTTTCATTTCCTTTAAAACGACATTCAAAAAAATTAACGAACAAAGAAGTTGAGCATTCGGTAAATGAAGCATTGGAAAGTGTTGGGCTAAAACAAGCAATTGATAAAATGCCTTCCGAGTTATCGGGTGGTATGCGCAAAAGGATCGGGCTGGCACGTACACTTATATTACGTCCTGAGATCATCCTTTATGACGAACCAACAACGGGTCTGGATACAATCACTTCAAGGGAAATAAGTGAATTGATATTGCACATTCAAAAAAAATATAAAACAACCTCGATCATCATTACTCATGATATGGCTTGTGCAAAACTTACCGGTGACAGGTTGGTGATTTTAAAAGATGGAGTGATGGTGGCAGAAGGCAAGTATGAAACATTGGAAAATAGCGATGATGCATGGGTGCGTTCATTTTTTATTTGATCATTTATAAAAAAATAAGTTATGCGTAAAGAATCTGGAGGAGCATGGAAATTGGGAATTTTTGTAGTACTGGGATTAGTGCTATTTCTTTCGACCATTTATTTTGTTGGCAAGCAAAAAAATATATTTGGAAATACTTTTCACTTAAAAGCACAGTTCAAAACAGTAAGTGGCTTAAAAGTGGGAAACAATGTTCGCTTTTCGGGTATCAATATTGGCAATGTAAATGAAGTGGAATTATTAACGGATACCTCTGTAATGGTGGACCTTGTGATCCGGAAGAAATACCAGGAGTTTATTAAAAAAGATGCAAGGGCCAGCATTGGTTCCGATGGACTGATGGGCGACAAAGTATTAACCATTTCTCCCGGTACATCCGATAAAAGCCCGGTAAACAACGGAGATATTATCCTCACAAAAAATGCGATTGAAATGGAGGATGTAATGCTGAGCGCAAAAACCAGTGTAGATAACGCTGGCATTATTACAGCACAGCTTGCAGAATTTACCACTAAGATGAATACGGGAAATGGCGCCCTCTCAAAACTGATCAGTGATGAAAAATTCTCTAATAGTCTGCAAAGTACACTTGTCAATCTTCAGACAGCATCTAACGAATTTGCCATGTTTACAGCCAAAATTAATAGTGGAGGATTGAGTGAATCACTTGACACGACCATGCGTAATATACAGGGAGCCACTAAAGGGCTCAACGAAAATATGGAAGCAGCAAAAAGTAATTTTTTATTAAAAGGTTTTTTTAATAAAAAGAAAAAATCCGATGCTAAGAAAGCGGCCGAATTAAAAAAGGAGGAAGACAAAAGGAAAAAACAGCAAATTAAAAATGAGGCTGATTCAATAAAAACTGCTACGCTACTAATTCCGGTAAAAAAGATCCCAGGCGATTGAGATCAATGATCTTATATTAATTGATCACCAGGTAAAAGCCTGTTCGAAATCCCTTACACATTGGGAAATCTATTCCCCATAAATGTGTGAATCATGTAATTTATTTTAAAAACTGTGTAACACTTCTGCCTGAAAGAGTATTCAACTTTGAGTGATATTAAATCAATCATTACTCAATTAACAAAATCATGCGCCTTATTGGTAATAATATCAACATAACTATCAATAATCTTACGGTCAGTTACAGTGACCACGGACCCGATGATGCTCCTGTTATTATCTTCATTCATGGGTTTCCGTTAAATAGATCTATGTGGGACATGCAGGTAGAAGCGCTAAAGGACAATTACAGAGTGATAGCATATGATATCCGCGGGCATGGAAACTCTGAAGCGGGTATTGATGAATTCTTTATTGACCTTTTTGTTAACGACCTTCTGCGGTTCATGAAAAAATTAAGGATTGAAAAATCAATTTTATGTGGCTTATCCATGGGCGGATACATTGCATTAAATGCAGTTTTAAGATATCCCGATCGTTTTGACGGCCTTATTTTAAATGATACACAATGTATAGCTGATACACCCGAAATAAAAGAAAACCGGTGCCAGGCAATTATCCGTATTATGAAAAATGGAGTGGAAGAGTATGCTGATGAAATTATAAATAATCTTTTTGCACCAGAATCTTTCACAAATAAGAAAAGTGCAATTTTCGCAGTAAAGAAGATGATCATAGGTACTACGAAACAATCTCTCTGTAATGCCCTGCATGCTTTGGCGGAACGCAAGGAGACCTGCGACCATCTACCGGAAATAAATATTCCTGTGCTTATCATGGTTGGTAAAGAAGATAAAATAACGCCAATTGCCGCCGCGCAGCTAATGCATGAAAGGATATTGAATTCGAAATTGGAAATTATTCAACATGCAGGTCATCTAAGCAACCTCGAGAATCCAACCGCATTCAATACTCATTTGGTGACTTTTTTAGAGATCGTCGGCAAAAAACCGTTTTTAATTAAGCGGTACAGATGGGAATTAAATTAATGACTACATATTTTCATCTGGGTGGCAATAGCAGTTTTTAGTGGAACGCCGCACTTAATCTGCACTAATTCTCCTGGATTCATTTAATGTGTGAATTGTGTAACTTATTTGAAGGATTATATAACATCTCCCGAGGCAAAATGACTCATCTTTAGCGGTACCCGGTATAAAAAGAGGAGCTATTTGAAAATATTCATTAAACACATGGTAAGCAACCGCTGTAAGATGGCGGTGAAAGAAGAGCTGAGAAAGCTTGGGCTTCATTTTATAGTCGTCGATTTAGGTGAGGTAGAGATCATGGAAAATATTTCTGCGGAACAACGTGAGCAAATGAAAGCCGCATTGTTGATTTCAGGATTTGAGTTAATGGACGACAAAAAAGCTATACTGATTGAAAAAATTAAAACTGCCGTTATTGAAATGGTTCATCATTCAGATGAAAACATTAAAATAAATTTCTCTGATTACCTGAGTGAAAAATTAAGTCATAATTATACGTACCTGGCAAATTTGTTTTCCGAAGTACAGGGAACCTCGATCGAGCATTTCATCATTGCACACAAAATTGAGCGGATAAAAGAATTGATCATTTATGATGAGTTGAACATTACGGAAATTGCGTGGAAGTTAAATTACAGCAGCGTTGCCCATTTATCCAATCAATTTAAGAAAGTTACTGGTCTCACTCCTTCTCATTTTAGACAACTGAAAGATAAAAGACGAAGCTCGATTGAAGACATCGGGATCCCGATCCCTTCCGGGGCAAATGGCATTGACAAAACCAAATTGACCATTACAAAAAAACTTTAAAACAAATAAAGTGGAAACCTCGAAAACACAGAAATCACAATATGCCAGGAGTTTGATAGAAGCAAGCCTGGATCCGCTGGTAACTGTCAGTACTGAAGGTAAGATCACTGACATGAATGAAGCGATGGCGAGTATTACAGGTATGACCCGCGAAAAACTTACCGGCACCGATTTCTTCGATTACTTTACTGAACCACAAAAGGCCCGTGAAGTTTACCAGGAAGTATTTGCAAAAGGATTTGTAGCAGACTACCCTTTAACGATAAAAGATCATAAACAAACAGATGTGCTATTTAACGGCTCCGTTTATAAAGATGAGCAGGGAAGTGTACTGGGTGCAGTGGTAGTGGCAAGAGATATTACTGAACAAAAAAAGAATGAAAAAGAATTAATAGAAGCAAAAGTGTTTGCTGAGCTGGCAACATTAATCGCTGAAGAAGCAAAAGGAAAAGCCGAAACCGCTACAGGGATAGCAGAAGATGCTGTGAAAGCAAAACAGCAGTTTTTGTCAAACATGAGTCATGAGATCCGCACACCCATGAATGCGATTATCGGGTTTACAAAAGTGTTATTGAAAACTGAGTTGACTGCAAAGCAAAAAGAATATCTGACTGCCATAAAATTGAGTGGCGATGCATTAATTGTGTTGATCAATGATATACTCGACCTCGCAAAAGTAGATGCAGGAAAAATGACATTTGAAGAAACACCGTTTAAAATGGCATTATCCATATCGGCCATGCTTCATATGTTTGAACCAAAGATCCAGGAAAAGAATTTAGAACTGGTAAAAGAGTATGACAACAGTATCCCTGAAGTATTGCTGGGCGACCCGGTACGTTTACACCAGATCATCTTAAATCTTGTAAGTAATGCAGTAAAGTTTACAGCAAAAGGAAAAATTACGGTAAGCGTTAATTTAATTCATGAAGATGAACAGAAAGTTACGATCGAATTTGCAGTGACCGATACTGGGATTGGAATACCAGCAGATAAAATAGAAAAGATCTTTGAAAATTTTCAGCAGGCATCCAGCCGAACATCAAGATTGTATGGAGGAACGGGATTAGGCCTTTCAATTGTTAAACAATTAATAGAGCCGCAGGGTGGAAGCATTACTGTAAAAAGTAAAATTGATGAGGGCTCCGTTTTCAGCTTCATTTTAAATTTTCAAAAAACAAATGCTGAAGTTGAAGCAGAAGCAGAAATACTTGAGCTGGATACAGAAATTAAAAATATTAAAGTATTGGTGGTTGAAGATATTGCCCTTAACCAGCTACTGATGAAAACATTGTTGGATGATTTTGGATTTGAACAGGATATTGCTGCCAATGGAAAAATAGCGATCGAAAAGCTAACGTCTAAATCATATGATATTGTCCTGATGGATCTGCAGATGCCGGAAATGAATGGATTTGAGACGACTGAGTTCATCCGCAAAACCATGAATTCTAAAATCCCCATTATTGCTTTAACGGCGGATGTAACCACGGCTGACCTGGCAAAATGCAAAGCGGTTGGTATGAATGATTACATCGCAAAGCCAGTTGATGAAAGAATTTTGTATAGTAAAATAATCGGGTTAGTAAGAAAACCTGCGCTGATAAAATATAGTGAAGATAAAAGGAATGAAAACGGTCAATGCGAAAGAATAAAATGTACTGACCTCGCTTACCTGGTCCGCCGTACCAAATCTGATCCGAAACTGATGATGGAAATGATCTCACTTTACCTGGAGCAAACCCCACCCCTGATCACTATAATGAAAAAGGCCTTCAGGGATAAAGACTGGGGTTCATTGCATGCAGCTGTACATAAAATGATCCCTTCCTTTTCAATAATGGGTATCAGTACAGATTTCGAAAATATGGCAAAAAAAATTCAGGACTATGCAAGCACACAACAATTGGCAGATGGAATACCTGACATGGTTTTACAACTTGAAAATATCTGTGCACAGGCATGTAAAGAATTGGCAGAAGAATTTAATTCGATCAAAAACGCTGGCTCATGAAAAAAGAAAACAAAATGCACCTGTTCCTCGTTGATGATGATGCTTTATTTCTGAAATCCCTGGAAATTGAATTTCATCATCATACGGACTTCACTGTTGAAACCTTTGCGACAGGTGAACTTTGCATTGAAAATTTATCGCACAACCCTGATGTAATTATTTTAGATTATCATTTGAATGGCATAGATAAAAACGCAATGAATGGTATAGAAACCCTGGATAAAATAAAAGCATTAAAACCGGATATCCCTATTGTAATGTTATCCTCACAGGACAAAATAGATGTGGCGATCAGTTGCATGCATCACCGTGCTTTTGATTATGTAGTGAAAAGCGAAACGGCTTTCCTTCGTTTGCAAAAAAATATTACTGCCTTTTTTCATTACGAAAAAATAGAAAAAGAATTGAACTGGTATATGGCGAGAATGTAGTCATGATATTTCCAGGAATGTAAATGATGCAACTCGCACCAGCTCCCCGGGGCAAATGAATCATTCCTTATTTCGAAAATTCTCTTAACAAACAAAATAAAAATTGAAAAATGAAAAAAATTAAATTAGTGATGACTGTAGCTTTTGTGATAATGGGGTTTATTGCCTGTAAGAACTCTCCTACAATAGCAGAACAAGATGCGATGAATTTAAATAATTATGTTGATTCAGTAGAAACCCTCACCCCGGTGTATACAGCTGTTTACTTGTCCGAACTGGACAATGGTTACCAGCTAAGACTTAACAAAACGAATGATACAAAAGCTACACTGGAAGCATCGGATAAAACAAAAGTAGAGGAAAGCGAAGCACAATACGCTGTTTTAAAAAACACTTACGAAATAAAAATCAAAGAGGCGGAAAAAACTGCGGTGGTCACGACCTCGGATTACAGGCAATCACTAAGAAACAATTTATTTGGAGAAGGTATGATCGGTACCGATATGAGTTTCGGTTTTGCTAATGCCAATAATTTATTGAGCATCTACAGAAAGTTTGTGAATACGGTTGCGGATAATAGAAATAGTTATAGTCGTGAAGATTGGGATGAAATAAAAGTATTGTACGAGGCATTAGATACCCGGAAAAATACAGTTGAAAAACAACTTCCCGATGGTGATAATACAAAAATAGCCGGGTTGAAAATAAAGTTCTCTGCTATAAAAGCAACTCACAGAGGTGGAACAAAGGGAGAAGAAAATAAAGCAGCAAAAGAAAAAGCATAAGAATATTTGTTATCGTAATCGTTTGCAGGGGTGGTGATGAACCCAGCAGCAATTAACGATAACTATTGTATTCACATTTTTTATCCTTCTGTAAATCGAAAGGAAAACATGTGAATGATGTAAGTTTTTTCCATAGTTATATAACACTTACCATTACAGATACACCAACCTTTGTAGTTATTAATTTTTTCACAAATACTAAAACTGATATTATGTATTTTATAAAAATTGCAAGGCTATTTAGTGTTATAGTTCTTGTGGCTGTGTGTTTGCCTGTGTATTCACAATCCGAGACACCTTCAAAATTTGAAATGAAAAAAGATGGTGATGGCGATGGCGTTAAAAACAAAAGAGATAAATGTGCTTCCACTCCGCCTGGGGTCGCTGTAGATGGCACCGGTTGCCCGGTTGATACTGATAAAGATGGTGTAGCAGATTATTTAGATAAGTGTCCTTCTGTACCAGGTGCAGCAGGTATGAATGGCTGCCAGGATAAAGATAAAGATGGCGTAAGTGATAATAATGATCTATGTCCCGATGTGCCAGGTGATGCAAGATTTAAAGGTTGCCCTGATAGTGATGGTGATGGCATAGAAGATTCAAAAGACAAATGCCCGAATGCAAAAGGATCTGATATATTCATGGGTTGTCCTGATACAGACAAAGATGGTGTACAGGATGCAAATGATAAATGTGCAGACACTAAAATTGGAGTTAAAGTAGATGCAAACGGATGTCCTGCTGATACAGATAAAGATGGTATCCTTGATGCCGATGATAAATGTCCTGATACAAAAATGGGAGATAAAGTAAATGCAACAGGATGTCCTGCTGATACAGATGGAGATGGTGTATTGGATGCAGACGATAAATGTCCTGGCGTGATAGGTGATGCAGGTAATTACGGATGCCCAATTGCAAAAAAAGAGACTCCAAAAAGGTTAGAGTTTGCTACACGTAAGATTAGTTTTGAAAAAGGAAACGCATTATTAAAAACTAGTTCTTATCCAATGCTCGATGAAATAGCCAATATCCTGAAAGAGTATCCGGACTATAACGTAAGAATAGGTGGCCATGCAGATGGAATTGAGAAAAACCCAACTACTATTTCCGAAAGCCGTGCAGAAGCAGTAAAATCATATTTGTTGAGTAAAGGTGTGGCTGATAGCAGAACTGCAACAACCGGATTTAGTAAAACAAGACCTGCTGCTTCAAACGCAAACGAAACCGGCAGAGGACAAAACAGGAGAGTTGAATTAGAATTGTATGTAAGATAAGGAACAGCTCCATTCATAAAATTATGTATACCCATGAAACTTATAACCACTGGTAATAATCAGTGGTTATTCTTCTTTCGGAACTTTCAGTTCTAATTTCAGTTCATCAATATCCATTTCCCGTTCTACTCTTTTGATAGCCTCATCACTAAACTCACCTTCTTTGTGAATCTTTATCAATAACTCTCTTTTAAATTTACTGATCTCTAATTGGGCATTTACGAGATCATTGGGCGGTGGTGCTTTTATTTCTTCATCACTATGTTTTGCTTTTTTCTGACGCTTAATTTCTTTTGTGAGATCATTGATCTTTTGTTCATACCTCTTTTTTAGTTGCTCCTGTAATTTATTATCCAACTCCATAGGAAAGTCCTGCTCAATAAAACTAAGTGTATTGGTGGCAAGATATAATTGCAATTCTTTTTCTTCTTCTATGGTATTGTCCTGTGGCTTTATTTTTAACCAGCGTATTAACAACGGAAGAGAAAGTCCCTGCACCACCAGTGTTACAAAAATGACAACAAAAGCAAGAAATATGATGGAATTTCTTTTAGGAAAAGCTGTTCCATTTTCTAAAACCAATGGCAATGCCAGCGCTGCGGCCAATGATATCACTCCTCTTGTTCCTGTCCACGCAACTACCAATACATTTTTCCAGGTACTGTCCTGGTTGTCGCTCGCAGACACCTTGTCTTTTTTCTTTATTTTTTTCTGAAAAAAAGTTTGAGAAGAAACGCCGGCAAAAACCCAGATAATGCGGACGACAATCGTAACTGCGCTGATGAGTAAACCATAACCAAGTATCTGGGAGAAAGGATAATTACCAAGGCCTTTAATGATTGAAGGCAATTGAAGCCCGATAAGGATAAACACAAAGCCATGTAATAAAAAAACCAGTGTTTCCCATAACCCTCTTATCCTCATTCTTGCCCGGTAAGAAAAAACTTCCGGTGATCTCCATGATACAACCAAGCCGGTGGTTACTACGGCAAGCACACCAGACATATGGAACTGCTCCGCTGCCAGGTAAGATACATAAGGAGAAAGCAGTGTAAGACTCGTTTCAACAACAACGTTATCTTCTATTTTTTTATGAGCAAGTACAAACAGGTAACCGACCACGAATCCAATGATGATTCCTACACCCGCCACTAACAGGAACTGAAGACCAGCTTTCCAGAAAATAAAGGTTCCTGTTGTTACAGCCATTACTGCATAGCGATAAGCGATCAAAGCAGATGCATCATTCACAAGACTTTCACCTTCCAATATCGTGATCACTTTTTTATTAAGTCCCAAACCTTTTATGATACCTGAGGCCGCCACTGCATCAGGTGGAGAAACAACAGCTCCTAATACAAAAGCCAACGGCCAGCTAAAACCCGGAATAAGATAGTGGGCTGTAATTGCCACCGCTACAGTCGTAAAAAAAACTAATGTAATGGCTAAAGCAGATATTGGTCGTATTGCTGTTCTGAATTCGTGCCATGAAGTTTTAGAAGCGGCATCATATAAAAGCGGCGGAAGAATTATAAGAAAAACGACATCGGGATCCAATGCAAGGTTTGGTAATTGTGGTACAAACCCAATGATCAACCCCGCAGCAACTAACAAAATTGGAAATGGAAATTTCTTTTTATTAACGATCGCCGTCAGGCTGATCAGGATAGCCATTAAAAAAACAACAATTTTGAAATCTTCCATAACTTTTCAGACTGTGTAAGCAAGAAATATTGTAGAACAAATACCTGACCAAGTACCAAGCCTGGTAAATTACACTTTTATCAACAATGGTAATAAGAACCAACAGAAAAGTGTTATCAATACTATAGCAACAAGATTTATTACAAACCCTGCTTTCATCATTTCTTTAATTTTTATATGACCGCTTGCAAATACGATCGCATTGGGTGGCGTACCCATTGGCATCATACTGGCACAACTAGCCGCCAGTGTCATAGCAATACCAAGTATCAATGGATTCATGCCCACAGCATTGGCGAGGCTGCATACTACCGGTGAAAAAACAATTACTTGTGCAATATTACTCATCACTTCGCTTATAAAAAGCGAAATGATCGTTACCATTAATAAAAGTGTAAAACCTCCACCGGCAAATTGCGATAACCAATCTCCCAAATTTTTTATAAGCCCTGTTTTTTCTAATGAGCTGGCTAATGCTAATCCGCCACCAAAGAGTAATAATATTCCCCATGCCATTTTCTTTGTATCACCCCATTCCAACAAGCTACCTTGAAAATCATGTCCTTCGATTTCATCGGTGTGACCAGGATCTTTGAAATTTCCCGAAGGAAAAATAAATAAAGAGACAGCACCGATCAGTGCAATGATATTATCATCAAGTTTTACGAGGTCCTGAGATTGATTTAAAATATCCTTGAATATCCAAAGCAAAGCAGTACCAGAAAAAATTATCAACACTCGTATTTCAGGAACTGAAATGCGGCCAAGACTATTATATTCATCATAAATAAATTTCTTCGCTGCATCATTGGAACGTATATGATTTGGAAAAAGAATTCTTGTTAGTACAAAGTACAAGGTGATCATTAGCAATAATGCAATGGGCATACACAACAACATCCAATCAACAAATTCAATATTTGTTTTGTATGTTTTTTCGTAATAGCCAACAAAAGCTACATTCGGCGGTGTGCCGATTATTGTCCCGATGCCACCAAAATTGGATGCATATGCGATCGAAAGCATTAATGAAAGATTAAAATGCCGGCGATTCCCCGCTCCGCCTCCTTCTTTTATCACATGAATAACCGATAATGCGATCGGGAACATCATCATTGTTGTGGCTGTATTACTGATCCACATGCTGATGAAACCTGTAGCAAGAATAAATCCCAGTATTATTCGATTGCCGCTTGTGCCTGTAATTTTCACGATACCCAATGCTATGCGACGATGCAAGTTCCATTTTTCAATTGCCAACCCCAGCATGAATCCCCCCATAAAAAGAAAGATGACAGGGTCAGTATAATTGGAAGCAACACTTTTAATGTCGGCAATATGTAAAATTTGAAATAAGATCAGCGGCAACAGAGCAACAACCGGCATAGGCAGTGCTTCTGTTACCCACCAGGTGATCATTAATACTGCTATGGATAAAACGATAGAAGCATTCTGTCCAACAGAAAAAGGATTGACAAAATAAAAAAACAGGGCAATCGCAATGCCCGTAAACAATGAAAGGAATTTGTATTGTTGTTTGGAAAGTTTTCGCAAGTGATCAATTTATCAGGGAAAATACAATCTATTTTGGTTTTCCGCTAACAAAGGGGTTTCCTTTTATATAGAACCTGTAGGGCAGGCTTGCATCATCGCCGGCATAATCCACACCAATCCTTGGTGACGAAACAGCATCTTTTTTATTCAAAACAAAATTATCTTCTGCTATAAAAAGATCTTTGCTTAATAATGAGTGACCACTATGATGTTTGAAAGAAATTCCTAAAGCCTTAGAAACATTTCCCGGACCTCTCGTTAATGTATGATCCAATTGTTTTTTATTGGTTCTTTCCAACATTACATCAATCCCTTTCAATGGTTCTAAAGCCCGGATAAGAATTGCATGGGGAGTTTCCTGCCCGTTTGTAACTACATTAAATAAATGATGAATGCCATAACACAAATAAACATAAGCTACTCCTCCTTTACCATACATTACCTCATTCCGGTTTGTTCTTCTTCCTCCCGATGCGTGTGATGCTTTATCGATAACACCGTTATATGCTTCTACCTCTACTATGCGACCAGAAGTTTCTATACCATTCCATTTTGTCACCAATATCTTTCCTAATAACTCTTTAGCTATTTGTAAAACATTGGTTCGTTGATAAAACTCTATCCCTAATTTCCTCATA
>DASTZB010000251.1:0-2820 GCA_035764525.1 Chitinophagaceae bacterium
GAGGTCATTGGCAAAACAATCGATACGACAAGAAGGGAAATGCTGATCACAGAATTTGTTCCTAAAATTTCTCAACCTAAAATACAACAACTAATACTTGCACAACATTCATTGTTAAAAAGCTTAAATCGCGGCAGACCGGCTCCGGATTTTATTGCCAGCGCATTAAATAAAGACACTTTTTCTTTGAAAAATTTCGAGGGAAAATATGTAGTGATAGATGTGTGGGCCACATGGTGCCAACCTTGCCAGGTGCAGGCACCCCATTTTGACGGATTGGCCGAACAATACTCAAATCAAAATGTAGTTTTTGTTGCTTTATCAATTGATGATAATAAACGGGTCTGGCAAAATGAAGCAGGTTACCGATCGTTGCGGGTACTCCAGTTGCATGCAAATGATAAAAACATTTTTGGAAATGCTTATGGCGTAGATTATATACCCCGTTATATTTTATTAGACCCTATCGGTAAAATAATCAATGCACAAATGCCTGAACCGGGTAATCCGCTTTTTGAAGAAATATTAAGAAGAGAAATTCCGGGCTTAGAAAGTCTTGAGTAGTGAAATATATATTTTTCATTTTTAACTGTTCACTGTTGCATTGCACAGGATCAATACTCTGTTACTGCCAACGAGATTTTATACAAACAAGGGAACCATTTACTTACGTACCGGTAAATTTTATAAAGCGTTGCATTGAATGATTATATAAAAGGTTTGTGATAAAACCATTCAATGCGTAACTTACAACAAACTCACGGCTATGATAGTAGTTTATGTAATCCTCGGGCTTATTGTCCTGTTGTTGCTTATTTCAGCGATGCTTCCCAAAAGTTATAATGTTGAGAAATCAGCGATCATTAATAAACATGTTACTGATGTGATGAATAATGTTGGTGATCTTAGTCATTACAAGCAATGGAATCCATGGCAACAAATGGATCCGTCTGCTAAATCCACAATTACAGGAACTCCAAAAACTCCGGGTCACAGGTATGGTTGGGAAGGAAAAAAAGTAGGCGTTGGCAGCCTAACGCTTAGAGCAATTGACGATAAACATATTCATTTTGATCTTGAGTTTTTAAAACCATTCAAAGCAAAAGCTAAAGACAACTGGCTGTTTGAGCGTTGGGGTAATGGTAATGAAACAAAAGTAACATGGCAAAACAGCGGGGGTCTTCCCTGGCCAATGGCAAGTTTGATGGGCCCGAAGATCGTTAAAGATCTTAATGTACAATTTGTGACAGGATTAAACAATCTGAAAAAAATGTGTGAAGGCAGTTAGTTTTCTTTCTTTATCCAATTCACTTTTCTTTGTTTCAGGTAATCAAGAATAAAATCGAAACAGTTCTTGTATTTTCCAACAAGCTCCGGCGGGAACATTCCTTTTTCATTGAATAGGTTTTGAGCAAGCAGATTTACTGCGGCCGTACAAGTATATCCCGTCGTACGGGCCATTGAAGAGATCTTTGTTTCATGATCATAAAAATCAAGAAGGCTCCATTCTATCGTTTTTGCTTCTCCATCTTTTTTACCGGTCAGTTTTACTTTCATCACCGTTAATTCTTCTTCCTCCAGGCCGAGCTTCCATTCATTAAATAAGATCTGTGATGTGACTTTTAGTGGGGCAATTTTAGTTCCGTTGATATCAATAGGCTCTTCATTAAAAAATCCACTTTCCTTTAACGACAGAATAATATCAACATGCCCCGGGTAGCGCATCGTTTTTTCTTTCTGGTTTTTTATATGTGGCATTGTATATAGCAATGAGCGCAGACCATCGGTATTAAATGCCTCCAGTGTTCCGAGGTGTTCAAAGTGAATCCATTCTACTTCACTCAATGCTGGTCTAATAATTATATGCCCGTTCTCCATCAATCTTGCAGGCCTTGTATACTCTTCAATTACATCTGCCGGGGAAAATGGCGCTTTATACTGGAACGGTTTCTTTCTCACTTTGGGTAACCCTCCAACATAAATTTCCAATGAATCAATTTTCATTTCTTCATTATAGCGGCCAATGATAAAATTGCTCATGCCCGGCGCTACACCACAATCGGTTATAACTGTCACTCCTTTTTCTTTGGCAAGATGATCCAGTTGCAGAACATCTTCAGGAAAAAAAGAAATGTCAACAATATTTTTACCGCAGTTAATTGAGGCTTCCAATGTTTTATACCCCATAAAACCCGGAACAGCCGTTACGACAATATCAAAAGAAGAAAGAAGCGGAGGATAAGATGAATAATCACGGAGATCTGCTTGTTGCGTTTCAATTCTTGGATTTCTTTTTTTCAGTAATTCAAGATTAGCGCTGCTCACATCAAAAGCGGTAACATGATGACGTGAAGCAAGATCAATTGCGATGGCACTGCCTACCATTCCTGTCCCAAGCACTGCAACTTTCATATAACAAAAATTTTGGAAGCAAAGATGAGAAAATCTTAACAGGAGTTTCCCTGAATTAATTTATAAACCACTAAGGCACAAAGAACCTAAGTTTCACGAAGGATTCTTTGTGCTTCTCCGTGTCTTTGTGTCTTGGTGGTTCCAATTAAGCAAGTTTCGGGTTGATATCGCTTTTGCTTATAAATAGTTTTGTGCTAAATTGAAAACAATGACAGATTACGAACGAATAAAAAAAGCAATTGAATTCATTCAATCCAACTTTCAGCAACAACCTGATCTTGATGCGGTGGCTAAAGAAGTCCATTTAAGTCCGTTTCATTTTCAGCGGTTGTTTAAAGATTGGGCGGGTGTGAGTCCAAAGAAATTTTTACAGTACATCAGCTTGCAACATGCAAAAAAACTTCTTCA
>DASTZB010000252.1:0-2770 GCA_035764525.1 Chitinophagaceae bacterium
TAATGGCTGAACGACTTCACTCCGTGCCAATTTTTCAATTGCTCTTTGTGTCCACCAAACTCTCGGAAGGTAAACCCCGGCAAGATGACAAAAATCATGAGCATAAATATTACAAAATGTTTTTCCTTCACCTGGTTGATACCTTTTATGTGTTGACTTTTCTACATTAAGCCAATTTACAATTCTCATTATATCTTCTCTTAGAACTGATGGATCACTATTGTTGCTTCTCAAAGGTTGATCGGGTTCGTTTAAAGAAAACGGTCCAGCCATGCCAGTTCTCTTTGTTATCACTCCACTTTTTTGAGGCATGAACACAGAAGTAATCCCGCTTTGAGGCTCCTCAGTAAATGGAGTTGCTACAGGAATTGATCTTGTCATTGCTTTTGTCGATACCAATTCTAAAAAATCACTTACAGCAAAGCCTTTTAAATTGGCGCCATTAAGACTTGTTTCTACTTCAAACCATTTATCGCCGGGCGAACCAGAAATCAGATTTACAAGTTGACCGTTTGGTAAAGCAGCAACACGATTTGCTAATTTATTGCCCGCAGGTATTTTGGGTTCGCTGCGAAGATTCAGTGTATTGCTGGTTATTTTCACCCGGTAAATTTTTTTAGCGGCAGAAACCGGTGTTGGCGGCGGTAAAGGTGCGGGACCGGGAACCGAACCCATTGTAGTCACAGATTTTGCAATATTCATGTAATCAAAAATATTCTCACCATAGAACCGGCCATCATTGCTTTTATGTCCTTGTTTAAATCCTGCAGCCAGATCAGCTTTGCCTTTGTTGTATGCAATTGCAACAAAAACTTTTTCAGTGTCAGTTAAAGATGTCTTTGATCTCCATCCCTGTCTTTCTTTTGCTTCAAATAATTCATTTATGCAGTGCAAAAAAGTATTTTTTGGATCAGCCCATTTCTTTTGTAAAAAATATTCAGGATCATTTTTGAAATGTTGCAGGTCGTATTGAAAAATTCCAAAGCCATGACAAAATTTATTTGGGTTATTAACTGCACTGGTATATCCATTGATAAATCTTGCCATTTGCACAAGGCAATCTCTTGCAATTCCAAACATAACAGCTCCGTTTGTTGCACTTAAAAGATCTGTCTTGCTGGTAGGAAAAGCTTTCCTTCCTCCCGACCCATCAATAGTATCACCAACACATAAAAGAGGAATATCCTTAGGCGAAACTTTATTAATAAGATTACTCCAGATAAATCCTGTTTCCTGGTATGCAATGGCGCATAAAAGTTCCGGATCAAAAGGAGTATTTGCGGTTACACCCCGCAATTCGGTGGAAAAGGTTTCTTTGAACCATTTTATTGCATCGGCTATTCTCATAAGAATTTATTTGCAAATTTTTTATTTAAGGTAGAATGTTATTGATCGTCGCCCAATACCACTTTATGGGGAGCATAAGACGAAAACCGTCTTACAATTTGCCATCTAGTTTTCAGTTTGATAATATCTCGGTTAGTTAGATATTACTTGTTAGATTTGTTCAGTAAATACATTATGTTGGTACGCGAAAACAAATACAAAAGCGACATAGACTTATAGCTACTATTTTGATAGAAAAGCAAATTTGACTCGCTAGAAAAATGCAAGATGACAAAGTGATAGAAATTAAAGAGAGAGATATATATTAAATACTATTGAAAATAACTTTAGAAGTTGATCGTCTGCCTGATCTTTCTTGTGATCAATGCCATACTCAGGTATTTTATATTTAAGAAATCAAAATGCCGCAGCAATAAAAATGTAATCGCCGTTTCTTTTAATGCAATTGCATTGTTAAAACAATCCAGCGCTTTATCCCTTGAACCAGCCCTTGCATAATCTATACCCATCCATACCTGGGAGATGTATTCACTCTTTTCTTTCAGTTCGTTATAACCCTTGTCAACTTCTTTTTCCATAGCAGAAAAATCGCCATCGGTATAGAATTTTTTCAACGCTTTATTCCCTGATCTTTCAGCAGCTGCGATCGCTTCTTCTTTATTATTCAGAAACCAATACAATCGCGAAAGGTCCTCATAATACATCTTTTGTACAATAGGATCGACAGCGGCTTTTTCAATTAATTTTTTTTGCAAATTGATCGCTTCATCAACCTGGTTATTATTTACAAGTGCCCGAATCTTGTTCTCCACCAGGTAATCCCACATTGGATTCAACTCTGTACCCTGCGCATAAATTTTCAACGCCTCTTCTTTTTCCTCTTTAGCCTCTAACAAAATACCCAACCATAAATAAACATTGGCCTGGTTAGCATTCAGATCAATAGAACGACGATAAGTTATTTCAGCCGCATGCCAGTCAAATGTTTGATGATACCAATAACCAAGTGTTGCCTGTATCTCACCTGAAGAAGGATCAAGGCCAAGTGCTGTATCAATATTTTTCTTCGCCAGCCAAAGCATTCTTGCCGGATCTTCATATCCGCGAAAAGAAGAAAGCAAATAAGTGGTGGCAAGACCTGAATAGGCATCTGCAAAAGTTCTATCTTTTATTACTGCCTGCTGAAAAAGCTCCCTCGCAACCAACAGGTCAGTTTTATTTCTTTTTTCAACAAGAAACTTTCCCCGCATATAAAAATCATAGGCCTGCAAATTCACTGTTGGCACATAATCCAGTTGTTGCGACTCCTTTTTTGTAAGCGTTGTATTAAGTACAGAAGCAATTGCCAAAGCGACTTCCCGTTGAATAGTGAAAATATCATCAACCGGCCGATCATATGATTCTGACCATAAGTGTTCATCAG
>DASTZB010000253.1:0-3871 GCA_035764525.1 Chitinophagaceae bacterium
TAAGTTATTTACTCGATATGTCGCAAGTAGAGAGTGGAAAAATACAATTGAACTTACAGGTTATTCAGCCATCAGCATTATTAAACAAAGCCGTCGAATCGGTCCAGAACGTAGCAAAAGAAAAAAATATTGCAATAAAAAGAGAGTTATCAGATAATCTTCCTTCTATTAAAGCTGATCCTGATAAAACTGTTTGGGTTCTCAATAATTTTTTAACGAATGCTATTCGCTATTCATCCACTGACTCTGCCGTAATTGCACGGGTTTTAATAAGAGATAATAGCATGCAATTTACCGTACAAGATTTTGGCAAAGGCATTGCGCCGGAATACAAAGACAAAATATTTGATCGTTATTTCCGTGTGCCGGGTACAAAGGAAGGTACAGGTCTTGGCTTGGCGATCTGCAAAGAATTTATAGAAGCACAAGGAGGAAAAATCTGGATCGAATCTGATCTTGGTTCCGGAAGCCGCTTCAGTTTTAGTTTCCCTGTTACTACATAAGGCGTATTGTATAAATCTTTAAGTTTACCATTCAGCAAAGTAGTTGTTTCGTACTTTTAAAGCATAAAAGCGATGCTATGTCATACCCTTTCCAGATAACATCACAAGAACAATATGAAATGGCTTACCGTGTAAGCGTAAACGAACCCGATGAGTTTTGGACATCAGTTGCACAACATTTTCAATGGCGAAAAAAATGGGATAAGGTATTAGAATGGAATTTTAAGGAGCCAAATGTAAAATGGTTTCAGGGAGCCAAGCTTAATATCACTGAGAATTGTATTGATCGCCATTTGAAATCGATGGGAGAAAAACCAGCATTTATTTGGGAACCCAATAATCCTGGAGATAGGGCGAGAGTTGTTACCTATAACCGTTTGCATAAAAGAGTTTGCCAGGTGGCGCAGATGCTAAAGAATAATGGTGTAAAGAAAGGAGATAGAGTTTGTATTTACATGGGGATGGTTCCTGAATTAGTTTATGCAATTTTGGGTTGTGCAAGGATCGGCGCAATTCATAGTGTCATCTTTGGCGGTTTCAGCGCTCAAAGTATTGCCGACAGGTTGGAGGATGCACAAGCGGAATATATCATTACATGTGATGGCGCCTATCGCGGCGGAAAAGATATTCCGTTGAAAAGTGTGATCGATGATGCATTGATCGGGAATAAAAAAGTAAAGAATGTAATTGTTTATACAAGAACAAGAGTTCCTGTTTCGATGATCAAAGGAAGAGACCTGTGGTGGGAAGATGAAATGGAGCATGCCGGAACGCAGGTAGAAAAAGATGGGGTTGTTTCATTTCCTGCTGAAGAAATGGATGCAGAAGATCCTTTGTTTATTTTATATACATCAGGTAGTACCGGCAAGCCCAAAGGCGTTGTTCATTCCAGTGCCGGTTATATGTTATGGACCACTTACACTTTTGTAAACGTGTTTCAATACAAACCCGGACAAATATTCTTTTGTACAGCCGATATCGGATGGATAACAGGGCACAGCTATATCTGTTATGGCCCCTTGTGTGCAGGAGCAACTTCAGTAATGTTTGAAGGAATACCAACCTGGCCCGATGCGGGACGTTTCTGGGATATAGTTGATAGGCATAAAGTAAATATTATTTATACAGCGCCGACAGCCATAAGAAGTTTGATGGGATTTGGCTTGGAACCATTGAAAGGAAAAGATCTTTCTTCATTAAAGATTTTAGGAACCGTTGGCGAACCAATTAATGAGGAAGCATGGCATTGGTATGATGAAAATATTGGAAAGAAAAAATGCCCGATCGTAGACACCTGGTGGCAAACGGAGACGGGTGGAATTATGATCTCGAATTTTGCAGGAATAACGCCGGCAAAACCAAGCTGGGCAACGTTACCTATGCCGGGAGTACAACCTGTACTTGTAGATGAGAACGGAAAAGAAGTAACACAGAAAGATGAACATGGTTTATTAAAAGGAAATCTTTGTATAAAAGCGCCATGGCCAGCTATCATAAGAACTACTTATGGCGATCATGAACGCTGCCGAAAAAATTATTTTGAGCATTATCCAAATTTGTATTTCACCGGTGATGGCGCATTAAAAGATGATAAAGGCAATTACAGGATAACGGGTCGGGTGGATGATGTCTTAAATGTAAGCGGTCATCGCATTGGAACTGCTGAGGTGGAAAACGCGATTAATATGCATGCTGGTGTTGTTGAAAGTGCAGTGGTTGGTTATCCGCATGATATAAAAGGACAAGGGATCTATGCATTTGTAATTTATAATGGTCATCACGGAGATGCAAACATGAGACGGCAGGATATATTGCAAACGGTAACAAGAGTAATTGGTCCTATTGCAAAGCCCGATAAAATTCAATTCGTTTCTGGTTTACCAAAAACCAGAAGTGGAAAGATCATGCGACGTATTTTAAGAAAGATAGCAGAAGGAGATACATCCAATTTAGGTGATATAACGACATTACTTGATCCAAACGTGGTTGATGAAATAAAAAATAACAAGCTCTAAGAAAATAAAGCAGCCGGGTCAGCTGCTTTAAAAGGTTTTTCGAAATATGTTGAAGGGTTAGTAAGTAAAACTGGCAGCGAATTTAATCCTCAATCATATTCATTCGCATTTTCAATTTAAAAAGCTTTCAAGAAAATATCCACAGCCAATTAAGATTTTCTGAAATGAAAATCTATTTTTGAATTGGGTTCTGTTCCAGCTCTCATTCTATGAAAGACAAAAAAACCAGTAATAAGACTGTGCGTATACTCAAATGGATCGGCAATGTTTTACTTGTCCAATTGATACTAATCAACATTAGTGCAGCGTTTCATGCTTACCGTTTCACACATTATTATAATGATGATAAAATAAGAAACCAGCAATCTTCCGAAGGCAAGCCATTTCTCCGCACCTGGCGAATGATGACAGGAAAGAAATTAGCAAAATCTCTTATTCAATATGATCCGATCACTCCCTATGATACCGTTCACTTAATTACAGCAAACGGAAAAAAATTGGAAGCATGGTACATGAAGGCTGATTCAGCAAAGGGAACAGTTATTTTATTTCATGGGTTAAATTCAAATAAAGGAAATGTGTTGGGAGAAGCTTTTGAATTTAATTCTTTTGGATATAACACAATGCTTGTAGATATGAGAGCTCATGGAAACAGTGAAGGGATCGTGAATACACTTGGATATAATGAATCAGAAGAAGTGAAACTAGCGTTTGATCATATTTCTAAAAAAGGCGAAAAAAATATAGTACTGTGGGGAATGTCTTTAGGGGCTGTCATTATTACCAAAGCTATCTGGCAATACGATCTAAAACCACAAAAAATAATTCTTGAAATGCCTTTCGACAGATTACAGGATCATATAAGAGCAAGAGCAAGGATCAGTGGTTTTCCCGGAGAACCTTTTGGTTTCTTTGTCACTTTCTGGACAGGTGCTGAACATGGATATTGGGCCTATGGGCATAGGACATCCCGCTATGTAAGAAAAATAACCTGCCCCGTCTTACTTCAATGGGGCAACGATGACGAATATGTTTTAAAAAAAGAAACGGAAAGGATTTTTGCGGCGATCAATTCTACAAAAAAGCAACTTGAAATATATGCAGGAGCAGGGCATGGTCCTTTGGTGGCTGCAAATGCGTCAAAATGGGATGAAACCGTGAATGAATTCTTAAAAGAGAATTAGGGGCGAATAATAATTTTGGTTCCGATCGGAACATATTTATACAGATCCTCTACATCTTCATTTTTCATAGAGATACATCCCATCGTCCAGTTCTTATAACGATCAATCTGGAAATCTTCATGTGGCCATGTTCCGTGAATTCCGATACCGCCACCAATTTTAGCTGATG
>DASTZB010000254.1:0-3566 GCA_035764525.1 Chitinophagaceae bacterium
CCAGCGTATCTTCCTGCAACAGCTTCAATGTGGCTTCTTAATCTTTCAATTTGTTCTTCTTTTGTATTGGGTTTTCCGGAGGCATTGGTAAAAAACCAGGGTGGACATTGATTATGCCAAACTAATGTGTGTCCAATAATGAACATCTTATTCTTCTCGCCAAAAGCAACGTATTCATCAGCAGGCTCATATTTATAAACACCTGGTTCGGGGTTGATCAAAGCCGCTTTCATTACATTCTCAACAGTAATAGAATTGAAATGTTTTATTACGATATCCTGGGAAGTTTTATCCTTTCCTGATGTTATTACAGGTGAAACTGCAGTGCCTATAAGAAAAGCATTTTTATAAACATCTTTTAATGTACGGCCTTCTGGCGTTGATTGTTTTTCCTTTTCAATAGCTGCAATTGAGTCTGAATAAGAATGATAGTGATCATTGGTCAATGCCATCCAATATATCATATACCTTGAATCATGGATCTTAAAGAATGGTTCAAACACAGCTTTTATTGGGTTTGCCATTTTGATCTGTGGAGCCGTGAAGGTTAATGGCTCAGCAGCAGGTTTTAGTTTATTTACAATCGAAGATATATTGTCATCAATAATTATTGGTGCCTTATCTACTGGAAGTTTTTCACCACTGGCTATATGTCCCCACCGGCCATCATCCGCGATCAAGCCTTTCAAATCTTCCGTTCCTGTCTTTGCTCCCAATAAGATCGGGCCATGCATTATTGCTATATAATTAGGAACGTTTGGTAAATGCTCAATTGAATTGTGCATTGGTAACCTGATCAATATCACATCACCCTTCTTCCACAGCCTGTCGACGGCGAAATAGGTCGAGTTATTTGATTTCGAAGAAGGCGGCAGGATCTTACCATTGACAAAGACTTTTAGTTCACCATTAGTAACCCAAGAAGGGTGACGAATCATTAATTGAAATTTAGAAGAGCCCTCAGTTATCGTCAACTTCGTTTGTTCTTCATATGGAAATTTTGTTTCTTGTTTGATCTTTATTCCTTTCTCCTTCCAGATTAATTCAGAAGCAATAAAAAGATTTAAGTACAATGAATTAAACATATGAGTATATATAAACTCATTATACTTACTATGATCTTCCATGCCACTGCCAACGCAACACCACATTCCCAGGTTAGGAGAGGAGTAGACCCGGTAATGCCGGGGACGAACCGGAGTAAAATAAACGTAACCACCATTTACAGGATGTTGGGCAGATAGAATATGATTGTATAAGGTCCTTTCGTAATAGTCTGCATATTTTACCGATGGCGAAGCTCTGAATAGGTCTTGGGTTAGCTTCAACATATTATAAGAATTGCAGGATTCCGGACCTTGAACATCGTCAATGAATTCATTGCAAGCGGCAATACCTGGAAAAAATTCGCTCCTGCTGTTGCCACCAAAAGCCAACGAACGGTTTGTGGTAACAGTCTGCCAGAAAAAATTACCAGCTTTTTCAAATCTCTTATCACGAGCCACTTCGCCGATTCTTGCAAAGCCGATTGCTTTTGGGACCTGAGTATTTGCGTGCTTGTTATCTAAATTATCACTTTCTGCAGCCATTGCATCAAGCAACATATTATGAGAAAACCTTTTTGCTGCGGTTAAATACTTTTGAGCCTTCGATATTTGATAAGCATCCGCAAAAATTTCATTCATGCCGCCATGTTCTATATCCAGCATCGATTGCATTTGCGCATCTGATAATTCACCAGTAATGTTGATCGCCCAGTCACAGAATTTTAAAAAGATGATTTTTGCTTGTTCACTTTCTCCATACAACCACGCATCTCTTAGACCTGCATACATCTTATGTATATTGTACCAAGGCACCCATGCTGCGCGGAAAGCGATAAAGTCGCCTTTCTGAAAAGTGCTCCATATTAGTTTAGAGTTTGGAACAGCGCCGACATATCCTTTCCCCCATCCTGGATTATTCCGCTCATTTGCATCCTGGCAGGCTTTAAGTTCTGCGATCATATAATCCATTCGACGTTTACATTCGGCATTTTCAGTAGACGCATAGTTCATTGCCAAGGCGGATAAATAATGTCCACCAACATGACCGTCAAGTCCATCCCAATTCCTATAACTCGAATCCCTGGGTAGTAACCCGGCTTCTTTTCGATATCCAGCCAGGAGACGATCAACATTATACTTCAATAATGTTTGAATATTAAGATCACGGGCATGTTTAAAAGGACCATTTAACAACACTACATCACCTAATGGAAATTCGTTACTATATAACCTATCCTGTGCATTAACGGTACAACAAAACAGAAAACTCAAACAGATCGCATTAATGAATGCTATTCTTTTCAGCCATGCTTTATATTCTATACTCTTTTTGGTCATATCATTATATATCTCATATACACAAAAGAAGTTACCATGTCAATTGGATCAGCGATACACCTTGTCTTGGCAAATCAAAATTCAAGACTGTTTTCCCGTTAGTCGTTTCCTTCCAAGCAGGCGAATCATATAATTGCAATTGACCTGCTCTTTCCAGTTCTTTATATTGTTCTGTACTTAAATTTTGTGGTTTGCCCATTGTCTTCCATACATCAAATGAATTGCTGAATTGCTTATCCACCCGGTAATGGTTCACCATCACTTTGTTTTTACCAATGCCGTTAATGATCAATTCAACCGGTGAAGCCGCACCTGTCACATCATCATCATGGTAATTCCACACCATCACATAAAGAGAGTTTTGATTTTTGCTGGCAATTGCATTGATGTCATTTTTGTCTCTTACTCCTTTGGCTATTATATCAGCGGCATTGAAACCATCAACACATTTGACAGCAAGTCTTTTTCCACTCATCATGCCAAACATCCGGAAAATGTTCAGCACAGGTTTATCAATGCCATGAGTAGCGAGCTCACGAAAACCTGCAAACCATTCCTGGTCTTCAAATTCAAAAGACCAGCTTACGGCTCCTTTCAAATTCACTTTATATTTATCCATCAATTCGTATATCCGGGCAAAGGAAGAAGCTGTATAGCTCGAATACATTGTCCCATTTCTGTAACCATATTTCGGATCTCTTTTTTCTGAACATGCAGCACATCCTTCCGGGTCGCATTCCCCAACAATAATTGGAATATTTTTTAATCCAGGAAAAGAATTGACAGCGATGAATGCTCTTTCTATGTCTTTCAACTGTACACCCATGTTCATACGGATATGATCGTTCACGAATTCGGGTGAACCTTTTGCATGAAACCCGATATACTGTAATGGAGTTCCTGTTTTTCCTGTTGCATAGTTTTTACCATGAAGACAATGGCTAATAAAATCTGTAAGATATTTATATGCCTTATCACTCCTGGGACTGGTAGTATGAGGTCCACCAATTGTACATTCAGGACATGCTTTCTTCAATCCATCAACGGCGTAATCATAAAGTTTGCAGTATTCATCAAATGTTCCTGACCAATAAGGAATATCGGGTTCATTCCAAACCTCCCAAAGCCATGTCACCACCTCTTTTTTCCCATAACGATCAATAGAGTGTTTTACCAATTGAT
>DASTZB010000255.1:0-5722 GCA_035764525.1 Chitinophagaceae bacterium
CTGTCGTAATCAGTTATCGCATTGGAAACATCCCAGTTTCGTATCAATCGCATATTACCAGCACTCTTTAACTGTTGCATTGTTCTGTCTGTCGGATAATATCGCATAAACCTGGCAAGTTCCCTGCTATAATCAAAAAAACTGTTTGAATTTTTGAAGATATCGGTATTGGCAATAAGGTACTGCGCTGAATCACAATACTTCAAAATACTTTTATTAAACTGAATATAAAGTGTTAGGCGTGCGGTATCTCTTTTCAGATCTTCGACCAGTGAATGGATAAATTGTTTTTCGCGGTGGTGCTCAATGGTATTTTCCAATTTCCATTCTGCTAAAAAGCCGCAAAACACAGCCAGGAATAACATAAAAAACTCCCAGATATAATGCGTCCTTTTTTTTCTTTTGGTATGCGAATGATGATGTACTTCCACAACTGTATGAATTGGTACATAATTATAAAATTGAAATTAAACAAATGAAAAAAACTGTTTTATGATATTAGTCAGCCCTTGCAACTGATTTTTTCGCGGGATGTTGCTATTATAAAAAATCTGCGGAATAAATATTCCGCAGATCAGTTAATTAAAAAATATAGTTCGATATTATCGCCTTACCATCTTTTATTATCAGTACGAGCTGATTTTTCTTTTGCTACTGAAACTGATAATGCTCTTCCTTCAATTTCTTTATTATTCAGCGCCTTCATGGCTGCCTGTCCTTCCGCCACAACGTCCATTTCGACAAAACCAAATCCACGGCTTTTCCCACTCTCCCTGTCATTGATCACTTTTGCAGAAGTAACATTACCAAATGGCGTAAACAAATCTCTTAAAGCTTCCTCATTTGTGTGAAAGCTTAAATTCGAAACATACATGTTCATAAAAAAATAATTTAAAATAATTAAATAAAATACCTGTGACTACAACCAGAGACAAAAAGTAAAGAAGGATAAACTATTACTAAAGTAGAAGAGTAAAAATTTGGAGCGGTCTTATACTGAATTTGAGCCGAATTAAATGGTCACAGCATGAAGGTAACCCAATAAAAGGCAACTAACTAATCTATTTCAGTGAAGTACAGCCAAAGGTCAAAAAAGCAGAACATTCAAGCGAAGTCTTGTTGATTAACGGATGATTCTTCTCAAAATCCAGGATAAAATATTATTATAACGACTTTAAAAATTCTACCAGGTCTTGTTTTTCCTTAGTAGTCAAATTTAAAGACATCTTATCATTATAATGGTTGACTACATCAGCCAGCGATGAAAATCTGCCATCATGATAATATCCGCCTTTGCTTTTTGCAAATAACCCACCTAAAGGTGTCGTGCGGTACTTGCCTGTTGGCGAACGCTGCGCTTCAAAATCATCGATTTTAATTTCATCGGCGGTATGTAAAATATTATCCGCGTATAATGGAAGTGCATGGCAGGAAGCACATTTTGCTTTAGTAAGAAAAATCGATTTGCCTTTTGCAGCGGCTGCCTGGTTAAAACTATTCGCCGGCGGTTTCGGTGCATCCAATGAATGTTGATAGGCACGCAATGCCGGTAATTTTGATGTGATCAGATCCGGATTATTCACAACATCGTAAAAATGATTTTCAACTGCGATCGGGTACTTCACCGGGTCATTCAAGCGAGGATCTGAAAAATTACCTTTTCCATGCATTTCAAGATTTGCTACAAATGAATTCCAGTAAGAGATATCTCCCCAACCGGTATAGGTTGTCAGATCAATACCTTTCAGACCAAATGCTGCGGGAATAAGATTAGCTGCAATTTTTCCATCGGGTCGAAAAGCTTTACCATCCACAAACAAAATTGCAGGGTATTTACCGGGTCCCCACAAACTCAATATATTTCGTAATGTTGGTTCACTTACATGGAGCATATTAGCGATCGGTAGTGCATTATTAGTCAATGAAACAATTGCGCCGACATTCAAATCTCTATTTGGCCAGCCATCCAGTCTCTTTCCAACACCTTCTGCAAAAGAATTGTCAACAGTTGAATGACAGGAAGCACATGTTATTCCAACAGATTGTAAGGTTGTTCCACTTGGATCAAAATTTCCTTTAACTCCTACGACCGCATTTAATTTCAGCAAAGCTATTGTGCTCTTCGGATCATCAAGACTTATGACACCTGATGTTATTCCTGCCACTACTTCAGCTGGCAAAGCTTCAGCATCTACTTTTAGTCCTACGGCTAAAGCTGTGTTTGGGCTTACACCCGGTCCATACCCTCCATTAGCTTCCCCGAGTATGGCTTTATCAATGTGCAAAAGACCGCTCCAAAAATCCTCATCACCAAACGCATCAAAACGAAATATTTCTTTTCCCTGTTCGATAAAATCCTTTTTTCCCGCGTTCATTTTAGTGATCAGCTCGGAAGATGCATCATCGTTATTTTCTGTTGTTTCCATTTTGGTGCATTGGCAAATTGCCATAATAGCAACGAGTGAGAGAATGACCAATGCTTTCTTTTTGTATGGCATAAAAAAAATTTAGAGTGTATGAATTACCATGCTTGTTTAGGTACCACCATAAGTCGTCGACTACAAGTTTGATACCTTAAAAAATAGAGTGGCTTAACGAAGCAAACGTTACAAAATCGGAACGGTAGTTTTAGATTTTCAACCATTGACTGTAATGCAATGATAATGTTGATTAAAACTATCCGAAAAGTTACACTTTGTGATATCTGTTGAAAAAAAACAAGGTCGAACTATAGATTATTAATTGTATTCATTACCCGGTCAGCAATCTTGTTGCAATATGCGCGATTGAATTAATAAATATCTTCTGTGGAATACATTTCCCACACTTTCTCACGCAGGAAGGTTGGCGAACTTCAACCAGACTTTTACCTTTGTTTCTGAAATATCGAGCACTTTCGCGGTTTCTGCTGTGCTCATTCCATTCAATTCTCTGATCGATCAAACTCTTCTCCCCCATTCATTTTGGTTGCTAACTCGGCTAATGTTTCATCTGTTTTAACTTGCAGTGTTGCTATCGAATTTTTTAAAAAATTTTTTCAACCGTAGATTTTGAATGTTAAGTAATGTTTCTTCCTTTGTAATTTTAAAAAATACAATCCAACTCCAAATAATAATGATCGAACAAACAGAACTTATTATTACCAAATGGCAGTATCAACCGCCGAATAAATCAATTGAAGATGATCCCGAAAAATTATTCAGCTTTATTTCATTTGATGTAATGAAGAAAAGAGCAGCTACAAAAAAAGGGATCGCCTGCCGCTTTACCATTCGCTTTGTATTTGAAAATGAAACGATACTGGAATACGTGGGAGAAGATTCTTATGTAATAGACCTGCAGGATATAATAGATAAAAGTGAACTCCAAAGAATGATCAGGAATTCGTATTCTAAATTCAAAGATAAGTTTGAATTTAAGAAATTGGGCACTGTACTTCGGGATAAATCGTTACTACCATTTGATGAAACAAAGTATGACCTTGAGCCGGTGCTTCTTTTGCTGCAATCATAAGACTTCTTGAAAATCTGTCCGATTTGAATCTAAATCTCCTAGAGCTTGTTTATTGCTTTCATTACCCCATCAGTTATCCTGTCGCAATAAATAAGATTGAAATCAAAAATATCCCCAGGGGTATATATTTTTTCTACTTTTTCCCGCAACATGTGTTTGGCACGGTTCAGGCGAACTTTTACGTTTGTTTCTGAAATATCGAGCACTTCCGCAGTTTCTGCTGTGCTCATTCCATTCAATTCCCTGAGCGAAAAAACCATCCTGTATTCAAATGGAATTGAAATAAGAGCATTTCCAATGATATTGCTAAGTTCATTATTCAGAACAGATCTATAAGTATCCGAAGATTGATTACTTTCAAACATGGGAGTTGTTTTTTCATTAATGATGGCGTTTGTTTTTTCATTTTTAAAACTCAGCTTTTGCCCTTTCTGATAACATTGATTCAACATGATCCTTGTGATCCAGGTCTTAAACGATGAGCGACCCTCAAATTTTTCAAGATTCAGGTATGCAGCAATAAATGTTTCCTGCATCAGGTCTTCCACATCTTCATGTTTATAGCCATACGACATTCCCAGCTTATATAAATAAGGGTTATTTCTTCTTATCAGGATCTCAAACAGTTCCCGTTCTCCATTTCGGATCCTGTTGATCAGTTCTGTATCACTGATCGTACCTGATTCTTTGATCATTTCCATAGTCAAGCATTTTGGGGATATGAAATTCTGTGAACAAAGTTCGGTCATTTCATTTAAGAGACCGTATCATCATTGGAGTGGGCAAAAGATAAAAACGTTACAACATAGACAATGAATTTATAATTAAAAGAAACTTGTAACCAATCCTTCTCCTGACAACTCAAATTTTATAACTGTCATTTTAAAATTATAACAAAAAAGAAGGAGCTTTTATGAAACGTTTGATTGGAATTTCTTTAGCTATCAGCCTATTATCCTTGGTCACCTCCTTTTCTTCCTTGCATGCACAAATGGATATGAACAATAAGGCCTCGAAGAGCGAGCAATTGAGGATAGCAATGCATAAACTTTGGGAGGATCATATCGTGTGGACAAGAAATGTGATCCTGAATATCATGGATGATCTGCCGGGTATTGACCAGGCTGTGGCCAGGTTACTTCAAAACCAGGATGATATCGGCAATGCAGTAAAGCCTTTTTATGGTGAGGCCGGCGGACATGAATTGACCCGGTTGTTGCGGGAGCACATAACTGTAGCAGCTGACCTGTTGAAGGCAGCCAAAACAGGTAATAATTCTGATTTTGATGTAGCAAATAAAAAATGGATCGCCAATGCAGATGAAATATCCGGCTTTCTTAGCAAAGCAAATCCCAACTGGAAACTGCAGGATATGAAAAAGATGATGCATGATCATTTGAATTTAACCACAGAAGAAGCAGTGGCTAGACTAAAAAAAGATTATGCCGCCGACGTAAAAGCCTACGATAAAGTTCATGATGAAATATTATTGATGGCAGATATGCTGACCGATGGGATTTTAAAACAATTCCCCGCAAAATTTAAATGACCAGTCGTTCTATTTCAATCCGACAGGAACCAGGATACGGCCCGATCTATCGCAATAATGCGGTTCTTTCAATGCAGAAAACTTGTGTACAAAGAAGTAATAATAATTTTACACCAGCATGATTTTTGCTTAAAAACAGGGTGTTAGCTTTTTCTTAAAAATCCCTATCACTAGCCTTTCCAAAAAAGATTTTTGTGATAAGTGTAATTGAAGAACCGAAGAAGTTGGGCTTTAAGAGGGCCCGGAAAAACCAGGAACTTTTCGTTAATGAAGCTCCGAAACTCCTCTATACTGTCATTTTCAATACTAACAGGCAGCAAAAAAAAGTAGCAGAGAATAAACCCAAAGAAGAGATTGAAATAGGGTTGCCGCCACAGCCGAAGGAATATCTTAAATACCCGGATTATGATTGGTTCTGACAATCCAACCGGATAACAGGATCTATTTTTTCTTTATCAACTCTTCGATCCATTCATTTGTGAGAGTGGTAAGTTGTTTCATAATATCTTGCTTACCGGCTTTAAAACCATGGTTCGCTCCTTCTATTTTTATTAGCTCAGCAAGTGGAAGTGATGAGCACACTTTTGTTATTAGTTTCCAGGTAGCGAATTCATCTTTTGAGCCTTGCAAAAAAAGCATGGGCGATCTTACATCTTCCAG
>DASTZB010000256.1:0-15653 GCA_035764525.1 Chitinophagaceae bacterium
GATCGCAATGCTTGACCGTAACAGGGATGCAACGACTGCAAGTGGCAGCAATGCAGCAAGCAAAGGACAGGATCGTTACCGGGTTTATACAAATGCAAAGAACAGGTATCACAATTTTGGTTCAGCATTGGGTATTACTTATAATATTTATAAAAAATACACCGTCTCCGGCAATCTCAATTTCAATAAAATGAAAACGAATGAAACCAATGATATTTTTGTTACTGGTTTCAATACACCGCAATGGTCATCAAACCTATCGTTCGGTAATCGTGAACTGACAAAGAATATTGGATTCAATATTACCTGGAAATGGCAGGATGCGTTCTTATGGGAGAGTCCGCTGGTGACAGGAAATATTGCTGCATACAGTACCATTGATGCACAGGTTACATTCCGGGTGCCAAAATTATACTCACAGATCAAAGTTGGCGGCGCTAATATTCTTAATCACCGGTATCTTCAATACGCTGGTGGTCCCACAATTGGTGGACTATATTATGTAGCGATCACGGTTGACGGGTTACTAAAGAAGAAATAGAGCATAAGGGAAAGATTTTTTTCATATGGCAAGCAATCGTTGAAAGAACGGCGTCCCGATTCATCGGGATGCCTTTTTAAATTTTAAAATCAAAAAACCAGGAAATATTTATGAGCCGGGCTTTATTACTACTGTCATCGTCTGTTGCGTCGCACACTTGTACGTTCAGTTCGATATTCAACATAACAAGGAAGTACTCATTGATTATATTTTTATCATTCTTGCTAAACCCAAATTTATTTTCTCAAACAAAACAAACCGAAACAGTAGAACAAATATGGATTGCTTATTTAAATCAGACCAGGTTCTGCAATAAATGGGGCACATGGACAGATATACACTTACGGACCAAGGAAGATTTTGTCTCTGATCTTTCACAAAGCATTTTAAGGTTTGGTTTGACATATTATCTAAATGATGATACTAAACTTACTGTAGGCTATGCGTATGTAAGCCATTACCCGGCCGATAATCATAAAAATGTGACCATGCCTGAACATCGTCCCTGGCAGCAAATACAATGGCATAGCAAATATTCTAAACTCAGGCTTATGCAATGGTTTCGATTGGAAGAAAGATTCAGAAGAAAAATCCTGAATGATGATGAGCTGGCAGAAGGTTATAACTTCAATTTCAGGTTTCGCTACAATTTCTTTTTCATGGTTCCGCTAAGTAAAAATAGATTTCAGCCCAAATCTCTTTCGTTTGTTGTGAATGACGAAGTGCATATCAATTTCGGAAAGCAGATCGTATATAACTATTTTGATCAAAACCGGTTTTTTCTTGGATTTGCTTATCATGTAAACAAACATGATAACTTACAGCTTGGTTACATGAATGTATTTCAACAACTGCCGGCAGGAAACAAATACAGGAGCAATCATGTCGCAAGAGTTTTTTACTTTCATAATCTTGACTTAAGAAAAAAATAATTATGGCAAGAATAAAACCACCCGCAACAAAAGAAATCTTACCAGATGTGAAAATAGCTTTTAAACGCCATGTGCAGGAGTATGGTGGCCGCATTACTAATATGAAAGCGACATTGGGTCATTCGCTCATCGCATTTGAGGCGTATATGCAATGGTACCCGCTATATTCAGAAGTTGAAAAGATATTGGGAAAACGAATGGCTTCTCTCTATGCACATTCAATTTCCTGTGCCGCCGATTGTCCCCTGTGTTCAACTTTTTTCAGAAAAATAATAATAGATTCAGGTGAAACTCCAGAAAATTTGGAGTTAAGCGAATCAGAAAAGGATGTTTTGAACTTTGGCAGCGGCATCACAAAGCATAAAGGAAATATTGCCGACCATCTTTATAATAAAGTTGCTGTTAATTACAAGGAAAGCGAAATGGTTATTTTAGTTGCTTTTGCCGGAATCATGATCGCAACAAATATTTTTAATAATGTGATCGAAACAGAGATAGACGAATATTTGTCTGCTTACAGGTCAAACATGAAATATTGCTGAACCTTATGAGTATTGATCTAAAAGATAAAGTGGCATTTATAACCGGTGCTGCACATGGACAAGGTAGAGCAACTGCTATTGCATTGGCAAAAGAAGGAGTTCATATTGCTGCATTTGATATTGCACAAACCCTGAAATATCCTGGCTATGAACTCGGTTCTGAAAATGAACTTCATTCATTGAAGCAGGAATGCGAATCACATGGAGTAAGCTGTCTTGTTTTTACAGGTGACGTAAGAGTAGATGATGATATTAATAATGCTGTTACCAAAACGGTTGAACAGTTTAAAAAGATCGATATACTTTTTAATAATGCTGGAATATGTGCTTATGCTCTTGCACATGAACTGACAGAGAATGAGTGGGACAGTATGCTTGATATAAATTTAAAAGGTGCATGGTTAGTGGCTCGACGAATTATTCCGGTAATGATGACACAACAGTCAGGGGTTATCATCAATAATTCTTCTATTGCAGGTCTGCGTGGTATGAATCGATTGAGTCATTATGCTGCTTCCAAATGGGGGTTAACCGGTTTGACAAAATCATGGGCGATTGAATTGGCTCCATATAATATAAGAGTGGTCTCTATCCATCCAACTGGGGTTAATACACCCATGAATGATGGACTTGCTGCATTGGAAGGATCAACGCCTAAAGAGATTGCGGAACGAAGTGCAGGAAATCTTATAAATGTTCCCTGGGTAGAAGTGGAGGATGTTGCAAATGCTGTAATTTTTTTAGCATCTGACAAATCCAGGTTTATTACCGGTTCGCAATTTGTTTTAGATGCAGGCTTGTTAAGCAGATAATTTTGGATTTTTAAATCAATAAGTATGAAAAAAATAAATCTGGTTAAGTTTTTTTTCCTGGTTTTATTTGTTCTTGCAGCCAATTTGGTTCATGCACAGGATAAGAAAGACTATTTCATTATTGAAAATTATTATAAGGCAAAATGGGGCTTTGCTGACGAATTCATCAATCTATGGAAAGTGAATCATTATCCTTTGCTGAAAAAAGCAATAGACAAAGGAGATATTATAAGCGTAGAGGCAGAAAAGCCCAAACTTCACAGCGGAGAAGACACCCGTTTTGATTTTAAAGTGACCATCGTTTTCAAGAATGAAAAGCTGGCATTTGATCCTAATCTTACAAAGCAATATGAGAAACAATTATACTCTGATCTTGAAAAATTAAAAAAGGATGAACAGCATCGTTTTGAGTTATTAATTGCACATTGGGATGTGATGATCGAGAAGATCGAGTTGCAATGATGTTATTATTTCTATGGAACAAGAGAAAAATTATATTGAGGCAAACAAAAGATCTTTTTTATCAGGGTTATCAGAAGATATATGGGCAGTATTTATTGGCGGGTTTTTGATCGCAATAATTCTTGCCGAGATTTTCTTTTCAGATATCAAATTCACAACACCGGTTTACCAGTGGGAAAATGGAAACGATTTATTATCAAAAGTTCTAACCAATAGTAATCTTTTACTTCTTACAGTCGTTGGTTTTGTTTTTCTTTTTCTTTCTTCATTAGCCGTTGCTGCATCAGGAAGTAATATAAAAAAATATATCGCGGGATTTGGGATCATCTTTATTCTTGCTGTCCTTTCATTAATAATCGGAGGCAATAAGTCAATCAGTTATTATGGAATAGAATATGTAGTGTTTGCCTTATTGGTCGGTTTATTACTGAATAATCTTTTTCATTTGCCAACATGGCTGAAAGAGGCGGCACGTTCCGAATTTTTTATTAAAACAGGACTGATCATTCTTGGCACGTCAATTTTATTTACTGATATAATTAAGGCTGGCCTGCCGGGAATACTTCAATCTGTTTTGGTTGTTGCGGCAGTTTGGTTCTTTGCGCTTTGGTTATGCCGTCGCTTGAAGGTAGATGATGAATTCGGGGTAATACTGGCATCGGCCGTTTCTATTTGCGGGGTATCGGCAGCTATTGTTGCCAGCGGGGCTATCAAAGGAGATAAAAAGAAATTATCTTATGTAACTACATTGGTTCTTTTAGTTGCAATTCCCATGTTGATCATATTACCATGGGTAATTAAGAAATTAGGTATCCCTGAAATAGTAGGAGGCGCATGGCTTGGAGGAACACTCGATACAACTGCATCTGTAACGGCTGCATCAGAATTAGTAGGTCCGGTTGCTACCAAAGCCGGTGTCATTGTTAAGTTTTCACAAAATGTATTAATAGGGATAGCAGCATTCTTAATTGCTGCATGGTGGGTTCTAAAGAAAACGCCAGCATCAAGTGGACAGGAAAAACCTTCACTAAAACTAATATGGGAAAGATTTCCAAAATTTGTTCTTGGTTTTATAGCGGCATCATTAATTTTTTCTTTTGTGATCCCGGCTGATACAGGTAAACAAGTAAGCGGAATTCTTAATAGTTTGCGTACAATATGGTTTGCATTGGCATTCGTATCTATTGGATTAGAGGCACGATTTTTAGATCTGTTTAAAGTACAGGAAGGAAAACCGGCACTGGCTTTTATTGGCGCACAGTTATTTAATATAATCTGGACATTGTTGTGGGCATATCTTTTATTCGGAGGTGTTTTATTTCCACCTCCGGATATAAAATAATTTAAAGAACATTTTTTATAATTTAATAATTATTATGGAAAAGATTTATCTAAGTGATTCGGGACCGAAAGTATCACCTGCTGTATATGGCTTTTACAGGTGGAACGGCAGTTATGTGAATGAAGACAAGATGGAAAAGATCATGAATCTATGTCTTGAATTTGATATCAACACATTTGATCATGGAGATACTTATGGTGATTATACTTGCGAAGAAATATGTGGTAATGTTTTAAAAAGAAGCGGTATTAAAAGAGAAAGTATTGTTCTTTTTACAAAATGCGGCATTAACATTCCACATCCCGCCAGACCAGATTATCGTGTAAAACATTATGACACTTCAAGAGAGCATATTACGAATAGTGTCGAGAACTCCTTACGCAATCTTCGAACCGATTATATAGATGTGTTTTTGCTCAACCAGCTTGATCCGTTATCAAACCTGGAAGAAACGGCTTTAACGTTGGAAAAATTGAAAGATTCAGGCAAAATAAAAAATGTCGGCGTTGTTAATTTTTCTGTATTTCAACATCAACTGTTAAGTTCGTATTTACGTATACCAATTGTTACTAACCATATTGAATTGAACCTGCTCAATACATCTGCATTTGATAATGGCCAGGTTGATTATATCAAACAAAAATATATGCGGCCTTTGGCAACTTCTCCTTTGGCAGAAGGAAAGATCGCTAACAGCAATGAGAAAATTCCGTTACGTATAAGAGGCAAGCTCGAAGAATTTGCCGGAAAATACAATTCACATTTTGAATCAGTTGCTATTGCATGGTTGGTAAAGCTTGGCGCATTGCCACTCATCGGTACAACGGACGAGAATCGCATAAAAAACATAGCTGAAGCTTTCAAAATTAATCTTGATCGGCAGGATTGGTATGAATTGTATGCTGTGTCAAGAGGTGAGCTATAAAAATTCTATTTCCTTTTTCTTAATTGCTGCAGCAATGCCCTTAAGTCTTTTGGTAATGGAGCTTCCAATCTGATCTTTTCACCATTTCTATTTATGAACTGCAAGCTCAAAGCATGCAACGCAAGGCGATTAAGGATTGGTCTTTCTTCCAATTCATTTTTGGAAAGCTTGAATTTATGTTTGAGTGAAGAAAGCAAAACAGGTTTTCCGTCACCATAAAGTTCATCACAAACTACCGGATGGCCAATATGTTTTGCATGTACTCTTATCTGGTGTGTACGACCAGTATGAATTTGAAATTGGACCCAGGAGAAAATTTTAAAGTCTTCCAACACTTCGTAATCAGTCAAAGATTCTTTTCCTTTTTTATACACGGTCATCAAGCCCTTTTTCAGGGGATGTTCAGAGATTAGAGTGTTAATGCTTCCCATTTTTTCCCCAAGTGAGCCAAGAACAAGCCCGAGATAAATTTTTTCTGTTTGTCTTTCTTCAAACTGTTGTGAAAGAAGTTTGTGAGTTGTTTCGTTCTTTGCAAATACAATCAAACCGCTTGTGTCTTTATCAAGACGATGAACGGTAAATATGTTGCCATATTTTTCGATCAATAATTTTTTAAGTGAGATATCTTTTCCTTCACGATCGGGAATAGAGAGTAAACCGGAAGGTTTATTTAGCGCAATCAGATTTTCATCTTCATAAATTATCCATTCGCTGACTTTCATTTTCCTTTTCCAAAATATTTAAGTTCACGAACTTCTTTTTCATTGAGGAAACGCCATTTGCCTCTTTCAATATTTTTTTTGGTCAAACCAGCAAACATCACACGATCAAGATTTTTTACATCATAACCAAGATGTTCAAAAATGCGGCGAACAATTCGGTTGCGACCACTGTGTATTTCCACACCAAGCTGTGTTCTGTCTTTTGTATCTGCGTAGGCAAGTTTATCAACTGAAGCAGGGCCATCTTCCAACACAACTCCTTTTAATATTTGATCGAAATCTTTTTTATCAAGCGGTTTATCAAGAGTAACGGCGTATATCTTTTTTATTTCATTGCTTGGATGAGTAAGTTTTTGGGAAAGCTCTCCGTCGTTGGTAAGCAATAAAAGTCCGGAAGTATTTCTGTCTAATCTTCCAACTGGATAAACTCTTTCATCTGTTGCACGGCGGATAAGGTCAAGCACTGTCTTTCTTCCCTGCGGATCATCTGTTGTTGTAATAAAATCTTTTGGTTTATTAAGTAAGATGTAAACAAGATTTTTTGACAGGAATATTTTTTTGCCATTCACAACTACTTCATCTTTTGGTGAAATTTTATGCCCCGGTTCTGTAACTATTTTTCCATTCACTTTTACGATACCTTTTTTCACGATCTCAGCTGCTTCACGGCGGCCGCTAACACCTGCATGAGAAATATATTTATTTAAAGGCATGAGCTCAGTGGTCTGAGGCCTTGAGATAGAAGGCTGCGATTGTTTTTGTACTGGATTGGCCTGCTGAATTCTTATCTCTGCTCTTTTCTTGTCAAAGTATTCCTCCCTTTCTTTTTTTACTTTTTTCTTTTCCTGGCGAAATTGCTCTTTAATTGCAGCGTTACTTTTCTTTTTATAAAACTTATCGAAGGGGGATGCTTTCTTTTTCATGTGAAGATTTTACTGTTTTACAACAGGAGGCGCAAAGATAAGAAATATGAGGCCTTTAGTTAATTAAAAATAAAAGCCCTTCCTTTTTATGGAAGGGCTCATTAATCAAGTATTTTTATGAAAGAACTCGTCTTTTGCGTTGCATAGTTTTTCGCATTTCCTGCATTTTTTTCATTTGTTCTTCATTCAAAATTGATTTCATGTTTTCATTTCTCTTTTGCATTAATACTTTCATCTCTTCTCTTTTTTTCATCATATCCAGCGATTGATTTTCACGGATCGTTTTCATTTTTTCCAATGTTTCGCTGCGTTGTTTTTTTATTTTTTCTACCTGGTCATTGTTAAGATCAAGCCGAAGTTTCATTTTTTCCATTCTTGCATTGGCGTCGATCTCGGCCATTTTTTTACGCTCCACCTTAAATTTTTCAATCTGTTCTTTTTGCTCCTTGCTTAATAAAGCACTCATGTTTTCGCGATGCTTTTTATTAAGTTCCATCATCTGGTTCTTCCAATCTTTTACCAGTATGTCGTCTTTTTTTCTAAGCTCGTCCATTTTTTTTCTGTAATCCTCATTCAATGCTTTGGCTTTTTGCTTTTGCTCATCAGAAAGCTTAAGTTTTTCAGTCATCATTTTGTCTCGGTAAATCTTTTGATGTTGCGGGATTCTTTCTTTTTGTGCCTGGGCAGCAACGATCGTTATCAATGCAAGCATCAATACAATTATTTTTTTCATGGTTTTATTTTTAGTTCGTATACAGACTAAAACAAAAATGCGAAGTTTAATCAAATCTATGAAATTCTTCGTAGAAGGCCAAAAACCCTGATCAAAGGTTAATTCTTATTGGCTAATTGTCCACAGGCGGCATCGATATCCTTACCGCGGCTTTTGCGAAGTCTTGCATTTACTTTATGCTTTTCCAAATAATTCATGAAAGCCTCAACCGTTTTTTCGTCGGGCTTTTCAAATTTGGCAAAGTCAATTGGGTTGTATTCTATAATATTAATAAGATCAGCCGGCACCTGGCGATAGATCTTTATCAGGTCATCGGCATCTTTGAGTGAGTCATTAAAATTCTTGAAAAGGATATATTCAAATGTGATCTCATTTTTTGTTTCCCTGTAAAAATAATTTAGAGCATCCACCAGTGATTTGATATTGTTACTATCATTGATCGGCATTATCTGGTGGCGCTTGGCGTCCGTAGCTGCGTGCAGTGAAAGCGCCAGTTTGAATTTTACTTTATTATCACCCAATTGTTTTATTTGTTTGGCAACGCCGGCTGTTGAAACTGTAATTCTTCTTGGGCTCATCGCCAATCCATCAGGTGAAGTAATTCTTTCTATTGCTCTTAAAACGTTTTTATAATTCAATAATGGCTCGCCCATTCCCATGAAAACAATATTGGTGAGCTTGTGTCCGTAGATCTTTTCGCATTGTTGATTGATAAGTACTACTTCATCATAGATCTCATCGAAGGTCAGGTTGCGTTTTTTATCAATATAACCAGTAGCACAAAACTTACAACTGAGGGAACAACCAATTTGAGACGATACACAAGCTGTGGCTCTCTTTTCTGTTGGTATCAACACACCTTCTACTAAATGACCATCATGTGTTTTAAAGCTTGACTTTACTGTACCATCAGCCGAGTATTGTGTAGCGTTTATGGTTAACGCAGGCAGTGTAAAATTTTCTCCGAGAGTTTGGCGAAGGTCTTTGCTAAGATTTGTCATGTCAGCAAAACTGTGGGCATGCTTTTGCCAAAGCCATTCATACACCTGTTTTGTACGAAATTTCTTTTCTCCAAGTCTTTCAAAATATTCTTCTAATTCCTGTAAACTTAAATGCCTGATATTTTTTAGTTCTGTTTTCAACATGCTGCAAAGATAACCATCGATGAATGGATTAGCGGATTTCGCTGATAAGCTGCTTTTGTGTTCCTTTGCAGGCACTTATAGCTGCGTAGCGATGAGGAAGATGAATGGAGCGTCGCAACTTCAGCCCAATAGTAATTCAAAAGCTTAGTACACAATGAAAGATGTTTTTATTATAGATGCGATCCGAACACCAATAGGAAAATACGGCGGGGCCTTATCAACTGTAAGACCAGATGATCTGCTGGCGATCGTTATTCATGCGTTGATGCAAAGAAATAATTCTATAGACATGAATGAAGTTGAAGAAGTGATAGCAGGAGCTGCCAACCAGGCCGGCGAAGATAATCGCAACGTGGCAAGAATGGCTGCGCTGCTTGCCGGTTTGCCCGTGAGTGTTGGTGGCGTTACGGTGAATCGTTTGTGTGCATCTGGTATGCAAAGTGTAATGGATGCTGCAAGAGCGATAATGTGTGGTGATGGTGAAATTTATTTTGCCGGCGGAGTTGAGAGTATGACAAGAGCTCCGTTTGTTGTTGGAAAATCAAATGAGGCATGGAACCGAAAAGCAGAAATGTTTGATACAACAATGGGTTGGCGGTTTATTAATGAAAAGCTTGCGGCTATGTATTATCCATTCACCATGGGTGAAACAGCTGAGAATGTAGCGCAGCAATGGAATATTTCAAGGGAAGAACAGGATGCATTTGCTTTTCAATCGCAGGAAAAATATTTTGCGACAAAAGAAGCCGGTAAATTCAATAATGAAATCGCTGCAGTTGAAATACATAATAAAGGATTGATAAATTGGGTCATCGTTGATGAACATCCAAGAAAAACATCCCTGGAAAAACTGGCTTTATTGAAACCTGCATTTATTGAAAATGGAACTGTAACAGCGGGAAATTCATCGGGCATTAATGATGGGGCTGCTTGTTTATTGCTTGCAAGTGAAGAGGCGGTAAAAAAATATTCATTAACACCGTTTGCAAAAATTGTTTCAATGGCATCGGCAGGTGTTGATCCTGCAATTATGGGAATTGGCCCGGTACCGGCAACTCAAAAAGCATTGCAAAGAGCGGGATTGAAAATTGAAGACATTGGATTGGTTGAATTGAATGAAGCATTTGCTTCACAAAGCATTGCTTGTATAAAAGAACTAAATTTGGATCCTTCTATGGTAAATGTAAATGGAGGCGCAATTGCCCTGGGCCATCCGCTTGGTTGCAGCGGCGCAAGAATATCCACTACATTATTATACGAAATGAAAAATCAAAATATAAAATATGGACTGGCTACAATGTGTGTAGGAGTTGGACAGGGAACGACTATTATTTATCAATCGTGTTAACTTTAAATGCTAAATTTATAAGATTAAAAAGCAGCAATAATAGGATTTCAGTTGCCCTTTTATGTTAGGTATTTTTTTATCACCAAATTAAGCGAAATGAGAAAATTGTTATTTTTTTTTGTGATCCAGTTATTCCTTCTAACAGGACTCTGGTCACAGGACAGAACAATTACAGGCAGAGTAACAGATTCAAGCGGTGCAGCAGTTGCAAATGCATCTGTCCTAATTAAAGATTCGAAGATCGGGGTGGTTACAAAGGCTGACGGTTCTTTCTCTCTGAGAGTGCCATCTAATGCAAAACTAATTGAAATCAGCTCCGTTGGCTTTGAAACTCAAACTGTTGATTTATCTGAATCGGTCTCAACTTACCTGGTTACTTTAAAGTCACAGGCTGCTGTGCTTGATGCCTTGGTTTTAACCGGGTATTCCAGGGTCAGACGTTCACAGTTTTCGGGTGCATCAACAAAAGTTTCGCAGGATAAATTGAACTATGTTCCTAATGCTTCATTTGACCAGATATTACAAGGCAAAGCTCCTGGTTTGTTGGTAACTGCCGGTAGCGGGCAGCCCGGCGCAAGCGCCAGAGTTCAGATAAGAGGTGCCAGTTCTATTACTGGGGGGAATGCTCCCTTATTTATATTAGATGGAATGCCAATCGAAAATGGTGTATTTCAATCATTGAACCCAAATGATTTTGAAAGTGTGGATGTGCTAAGGGATGCTGTATCTACGGCTCAATATGGAAATCGTGGTTCCAACGGGGTTATAGTAATTACTACTAAAAAAGGTCGGGCCGATAAGATGAGCGTTACTTATACAGGTCAATACGGAATTACTCAGCCCGGTGAGCAAAAATTCGATATGATGAATTCATCTGAGCTTTTGAGTTTTCAGGAACTGCTCGGAAAGAGTATAAATAATAACCTTCCCGGCTGGTTTTATTCTCGTAATAATCCGGCAAATGCATCACTTCCGCCAGCCACCTTAACCCAATATGATTTTAAATTGGATAGCCTTAGAGCTATTAATACTAACTGGAATGATATTTTCCAGGAGGATGGAAAATTTCAGAGCCATGATTTAAACTTATCAGGAGGTTCTGGTACTACCCGCTATTTTATTTCCGGTGGCTATTACGACGAAGATGGGATCGGCTTAAGATCGGATTTAAAAAGATATACAGTAAGAGCTAATATTGACAGCAAGACAGATAAGCTTACTTTATCTTTCGGAGCAAGTGGAGGATATACGAAGAGGAATTTTATAGAATCTGAAAATGGTGTGGCCCTGGCCAACCCATTTGCAGCTACATACCTGGCTCTGCCTTACCAAAAACTCTTCAGGGAAAGTGATGGCAAACCCGATGTTGGTGCGGGTAAGGTCGGACCCAATGCATATGACAGAATTTTTACAACCACAAGTTTCAACGACCAGGTGAAGGTGATGAGTAACCTGAGTGCGAATTATGATATTACCAATAACTTTTATGTTGGTGGTTTTGGGGGCGTTGATTTTAGACATACGGTTTCAGAAAGATCGGTCTATCCCAATACTTATGCATCCAATAATGCCGGATTTCCTACTGGCCCACCATCAGGCTCTACAGTTGGAGGTGGAAATTATGGTAATGGGTACACACAGTTTCTGCAATATATAGTTAGAGGTATTGGAGGATTTAAAAAAGTTTTTGATAAAATACACGATGTCGATCTTCAGCTAATCACAGAATATACTCGTGAAAAGGAACAGTCTTTTGGGTATACAGGATATGGTATCAATCCGAAATTGCTTAATACGCCAGTGGGCATTACTCCCGGTACTACTGGAAACGCACTAATACCTGCAGTTACTGGTGGTAAAACTGGCAGGTCTTTGTATGCGGGTATGTTATTGGCAAAATATACTCTCAAAAATAAATATACACTAAATGGATCATTGAGAAGAGACGCCTCTTCCCAATTACCTGAAGACAACAGATGGGAAACTTTTTATGCAGCAGGTGTGACCTGGGATGTTTTGAAAGAGGAGTTTACGGAAAATTGGGACTGGCTCAATGAATTGAGATTAAGAGTGTCTTATGGCAAATCGGCCAATGCAGATGGATTTAGTTTTGGCAATTTTGGTTACTTAGCAAGTTATGGCAGCGGCACGTATGCAGGTCAGCAAACTATAGTTCCCGACAATGCCGGGAATCCAAATGTGAATTGGGAAAAGATCTATACATTCAATTTAGGAATTGATTTTGGATTATTAAAGCGAAGAATTACAGGTTCAATAGATGCTTACGATAAAACATTGACCGATGGAATTATTACACAAACTTTACCGGCTGAATCTGGATTTTTTTCTCAACCCGTGAATGCTGCTAAAGTTCAAAATAGAGGAGTAGAGCTTGCTGTTAATGGTGAAATTGTGCGTACAAAAGATATTAGTTGGTCAGTCGGGGGAAATATAGCTTATAATGATAATGAAATCAAAAGCCTTGGCCAGGTAAATGAATTTGAGCAAGGCACTGAAATTGTAAGAGTGGGTTTGCCTATCGGTAGCCATTACATAGTAAAATGGGGGGGTGTGGATGCGGCTACAGGAGCACCACTATACTATACAAAAGATGGAGTACTTACGAATGTGTACAGCGATGATAACAGGGTAGCTGATTTCGGAACTTATAATGCTCCATGGATCGGGGGTTACAATACTACAGTGCGTTTATATGGTTTTACCGTAGAAGCATTTTTTACATTCCAGGATGGCTTTTCAAGATTCAATAACCAGGATTTCTTTCAATTAAATCATGCTTTTGCTCTACAAGGATTTAACTTAAGAAAGGAAATGCTTACAATGTGGCAGAAGCCGGGCCAGGTTACTAATATTCAGTCACCAATTTATCAGCGTCAATTCAGTTCAAAAGATATACAAGATGCTTCTTTTACAAGATTCAGAACACTCACTGTTTCCTATAATCTGCCCAAAAATATTTTGAATAAAACAAAAGTTTTGTCAGCAGCGAGGATATATGTACAGGGGCAGAATTTATATACCTGGACAAATTGGGTGGGATTTGATCCTGAGGATGATGATAATATCGCACAGTATGAATATCCTACACCGAGGACTTTCAATGCTGGTATCAGCGTTACATTTAAATAATCAGCGATCATTAAACGTATAAATATGAAAAAAATATTTTTTCCTTTTTTAAGCGCTTTAATTTTTACAGGACTCGTCTCTTGTAAAAAACAGCTTGATCTCCTTCCAACGGATTCAATTGACATCACTAAAGCCTTCCTGACGGTCGACGATCTTGAAAAAGGATTGCTAGGTGTTTACAGTGCAAATGATCAAACAAACAAAATATATATTGCAACGATATTGGCTGATGAAGCTAAAATATCAAATGAGAATCGTGGCCAGGGCCAATTCGAATATAAATGGCAGTATACGTCAGGCACAGGTGGTGTAACGGCCGCATACCGGCAATACTATACGATGATCGACCGTATTCACAGAATTCAAGTTGCGGCTCCAGGTATTACTCCAGCAGATCCAAATGAAGGATCTAAAAAAGCAAGAATTCTTGCAGAGCTTCAGGGATTGAAAGGTATTGCTTATTTCGAATCTTTAATCAATGTAATGCCTCCTGGCTACGATCCGGCAGCTTTAGGATTGGCAATTGTTAACGAATCATGTCTTACTTGCACACCATCCAGAAATAGTGTTGGTGAAGTGATCGCAGAAATTGAAAAGAATCTCGCTGCTGCAAAGGCAGACGCTAATATACCTAGTGCCCCCACAGATCCTTTAAGGCTGAGCAAAGCTGCTATCGCAGCTTACCAGGCACGGGTAGCATTATTGAAAAAAGACTGGGCATCTGCGGTTACGTTTGCTACAGAAGCCATCAGTTTATCTGGAAAATTTTTGGCAACAGGAAATGCATTTATTGCTTACTGGAGCGATGCAAATGAATCAGAGAGTTTGCTCAAATACAGAAATCAAACGACACCAACACTTCTTTGGAGAGATACAAACGGAGATGTGTTTTTTGAGCCTTCCATACAATTAAAAAATCTTTTTGATAGAATTAACGATATACGCTTTACTACTTATTTTTCTTCGGCTGGTAGTGATACTTCAATTGTCAATAAGTATAAAGGCTCAACTTTTGGGGCTAACATCAACGATTTGAAAATTATCCGTCTTTCAGAGATGTATCTTATCAGGGCAGAGGCGAATGCAGAGAATAATCAATTGGGGCTTGCGGCGAACGATATTAATGCTTTACGTGCTGCACGTATCACGGGTTATGTCAACGTAACATTTGCCACCAAAACTGATGCAATAAATGCGGTTATGAATGAAAGAACAAAAGAGCTTTGCTTTGAAGGGTTCAGATTTTATGATCTAAAAAGAAGATCGTTGCCTGTAAATAGATTAGCGGCCGATGTACAAAGTACAACTTGGCAAAATCTTGCCGCCAACGATTACAGATTTACTTTGCCGATACCGCAGGATGCAATTGATGCAAATCCTAATACGAAACAGAACAGTGGATATTAATTTTGTCAAATTGTGTTTACCATATTTATGCGCACCAGAAAAATAAAAAATGACTGTTATGGAAAAAAGAATAAAATCAATAATAAGTTTTAAACCTGGCTTATCCCTTCTTGCCATTTTATTTATTGTGGGATGCAAAAAGTCAAGTACCCTGGTGGATGTTCCTTCACAGGCACACTTTACCGGTCTTACATTTGATAGCTATTTTATTACCGGTCCTTCAGTTACGAAAAAAATCCCGGTTGGTCTTACTAATGTTTCAGATAAAGACAGAACAGTCACCTTTTCAGTTACATCACCAACAGGAGCTGTTGCAGGCACACATTATAATATAGTCGGAGGAAATTCAAAAGTAATTCCTGCAGGTAAGGCAATTGATTCTATCACTGTTGCCGGCATTTATAGCCAATATCTTTCTGGCAGAGCAGATACTTTGATTTTTACTTTTACCGACAATGAAGAAGTAAAAGCTTCCACTTATAATACAAAGTTTACTTTGTTTATGCGAGGTCCCTGTTCCGAATCAGAAACCAATTTAAATGCTTTATTAGGAAGCTATGCTAACACAATTGAAAGTTATGGCGGGGGCGCCCCCTATGGCCCGTATCTTACTACTATCTCTTCAGTAACAAAACTTACTGCAACAACCGGAACTGTAGTAGTGACGAA
>DASTZB010000257.1:0-5397 GCA_035764525.1 Chitinophagaceae bacterium
GTATTTTGGCTGTAAAGCCGCTCGCCAAACACGAAGAGAAAAATAAAAAGCATCCACAAAAATGTAACCATTGAAATAATTTTCATGCGAAATCTATTATTTGATAAAGTCCATATATTTTTTCCAGTCGTCTTCATTCGCCCAAAGCCATTTTTCCTTTTTTAACCAGGCATAAGGAGGTGGTATTATCTCCGCTGCGTGATAAATTGCAAAACTGGAATTAGCAATAGACTTTTCTCTTTCCAAAATATCATCAGGACTCATTTTCCTAAAATCTTTATCGTATAACCGTTGTAAAGTATTTCGATCAATTATCCTGAACCAGGTCTCACCTGCGTCCCAGGGATTTAAGTAGGCTCCGGATGAGTTATTGATGCACTGTGTAATTATTGTATCATGCGTTATTCTGTAAATTCCCCAGTAATAACTGATATAAAATGGATCTCCTTTGCCATTTTTAGTCACTTGTTTTAAATACTCATCAATGCTGAGCTCCCCTGGATTACTCGAAAAGTTATATAAGAAGGTGCCATCTTCATAAAATATCAGGTTATAGAAAAATGTATCTCTTTTATTGGTCTTTGGATTAAACTCAATTAACTCTTTTTTCCAATATTGATAATACCCATCGATATTCAATTTTTCCCGAATCCCGGTGTTGTTACCCTCAAAACGGTTTGTGAATTCAGCTTTGATCTCTTTCGAGATTGGCTTGGTCGCACAACCTCCCAAGAAAAGCATTGTAAATAAGATCCTGTACTTCATAAAATATCACTAAGCTACATCAATACAAAGTAAAGGGATTATAGTTTCCGAAATAGCTATAGCGCAAGAAGTTTGCCCGGGTTTACTGCTTTAATGGTTCGCTTTTTAAAATATCAGAAGTCGTATTCCTCAGAAAGAAACTATTTTTTTTACATTGCTTCTGTAAGTGCGGCTTCCTCTAAGTTCTTCCCCGTTGTTCATGATCACTAAAAAATCTCCATTAACAAGTGACTTTATCTCCTGTATATTTTTCCAGCAAATAATTAATGATTTGTGGATACGGGTAAAGCGGTCGGGGTCAAGAGATGCTTCCAGTTCATAGAGTGGTGTATTGATCAGCGATATCCTGTCTGTGGATCTTACTTCAACATAGGCTCCATGCGAACGAAAGTACTGCACTTCATTTACCGGGATCAGTTGCGTTTTGTTTCCTTTTTTGACGCTCAATTGTTCCAGCCACGGTTTAGCACCGGCATTTTTTACGAAGTGAACGTAACGGGCAGCTTTTTCAATAGCCTTATCAAATCTTTCTTTTCCAAATGGCTTGAGTAAATAATCTGTGGCCTCGTAATCGAAAGCCGGTAAAGCAAATTCGTCGAATGCAGTTGTAAAAATGATCGCCGGTAATGGCGCAGCATCACGCTGCTCTAAAACATCAATTCCATTTAATGCCGGCATCTTAACATCAAGGAACAGGATATCTGGTTTCTCTTTTGCCAATAATTCCAATGCGGTCCTTCCGTCTGCCGCCTGTAATATTATTGAAGAATACGAAGTTTGGCTGAGATAATAAAGTATCAATTCCCGTGCACTTTGCTCGTCATCTGCAATAAGGATTTTGATCTCTTTCATTTTGCATAAAATTGAAGAGGAAGAAAAACGTCTATCATTGTTCCCGCAGGTTGATTTGGTTGTATGCTGAGAGACTGATTTTTTCCAAATAGCTGTTCCAATCTTTCCTTTGTATTTTGTAAGCCAATACCCGTATTGAAGTTAATGGTTTCAAAGGGGGTCTGTCCATTATCAGCTATTGTTACTGAGATCATGTCATTGATCTTTTTCACTGCGATCCCGATCTTCCCGGTTTCTTTAAAAGGCTCCACAGCATATTTGATCGCATTTTCAACAAGCGGCTGAAACAATAATGGTGGCACTAAAACATCATTCAATGCCGCATCATAGTGAATATTAATATCAAGACGGTTATTAAAACGGGTTTGCTGTATATCCAGGTAGAGTTGCAGTATCTCAATTTCTTTTTCAAGAGGGATCAATTGTTCTTTATTATCCTTTAACGCAAACCGAAGCAACTCGCCCAGTTTGAGAAGAATGTTGTTTGCTTCCTCCCCTTTATTTCTTATTACTAAAGAACTGATGGTATGAAGTGTGTTGAATAAAAAATGAGTGTTCAGTTGTCCTTTGAGCAATTCAAGCCGCGAAGTCAACAATGATCGTTCAAGCGCTGCGGCTTTTTGATTGGCTTCGGTATTGCGGCGAAAGAATTCCCATATATAACAAAACGCAACGGTGGACACGTACACAACAATATTGATCGATAAAGAATTGTCCACTATCAGCGCAAATACTGCGAGCCTGGTCCCATCTTTATCAAGACCGAATAGCCCGTTTTGATACAGCGTATCCTGTAAGAAAAAATATGTAATGAACCAAAATAAAACAGAAAACAAAAAAAAGCCAAGCAATTGGACAAACAAAAAACGGATTGCACGGTTATAATCAACCCAGGTCTTTAACGTATAGAAGATGATCAAAGGGGCAAGTACTGCTCTTGTACTCCAGAAGACTATGAAATAGGTAATAAAACTATTGCTCCGCAAAGTTTTTGGCAGGAAAATAAGTGATTCGATAACGATAAGCAAGGCTGGCAAAAGCCAGATAGCTGAAACAAATATTGATTTACTCATTCGCATTATTGGCAAATATCCGTTTTGTTAGCATAAAAATCATTCCAGTTCAACCGGCTTATACCAATAATTCATCGTGTTATCAAAGTTCCTTTGACTGGCTCATCTCTTTAAAAGATATTTATGCAGCCATAAAAAACATCGTTATGAAAAAGAAAATTCTTTTGGTGTCAACCTGCTTCATTTGTTTTTCTCTCTTCGCCCAGGATAATACGACAACCCGCTTTTTAGATACCCTTGATAAAGCCAGGAAAGCCAGTGCAGATAAAAACTGGACCGAATCGGTTATTCTTTGGGAAGCTGTTATTGCTGCAAACCCTGTCAATGGTGAATACCGGGCATGGTTAGGTAATGCAGCTTATTCTACGGCCGCTTATTCCAAATCGATCGAAGCTTATAAAAAACAGATCGAGCTGGGTTATGGTCGTACTGATATTGCTGCCTATAATATTGCCTGTTGTTATGCGCTATCCGGCGATAAGATCAATGCGATGTCCTGGCTACAGCAATCATTCAAACTTGGTTATTCAAATTTTGCAAATGCACAACGGGATACAGATCTGCAATCATTGCATGGCGATCCGGTTTTCGAAAAATTGGTGATGAATACGGGCACGGGTACGGGTAAATTGAACCGCTTAGATGGCTGGCGCCGGGACCTTGAAGTCATGCAATGGGAAATTGACAGAAAATCTGTTAAGCATGGACAATTCGACCCAAAAGAAATATCTAAAGATATCTCCCAACTCAGAGAGAAAATTTCAAACCTCACCGACAATGAAATTATACTTGAGATCATGCGGATCATGCGCAATTTGAATGACGGCCATTCATGGGCAATGCCATCTTTCGAGCATCCGGATTTTAAAATGACACTGCCATTATTATTCTATCAATTCAGCGAAGGCCTGTACATTATTGCAGGAGATCCGAAATATAAAGACCTGCTTGGCAGCAAAGTAATTGAATATGGTGGCACTCCCGTTGATAAATTTACTGCCGTTTTTGATCCTTATATTATGCGGGATAACCAAAATGCTTTACTGGTTAAGATGCCTTATATATTACGAACACCTGAGTATATAAAAGCTAAAAAGTTCATCCGCGATGCCGGATCAGTCGATCTGAAGATCGTTGATATGAAAGGAAACCAGAAAACAGTAACTGTTAAGGCAGATACAACACAACCTAATATCTGGAACACTTTACCTAATCCTGCAAGCTGGGTGAATCTACCACAAACCTTACCTGGAAAAATGCCACTCTATTTAAAGGATATGGGTACAGCCCATTGGTGGGAATTAATACCTGACAAGAAAATGGTGTATTGCCAACTTAATAAGATCCTTAATGCACCTGGTCAAAATTTTGCACAGTTCGTTCAACGATTATTCCGTTTTTATGATAGTACTGATGCTGAAAAATTAGTGATAGATATGCGCTGGAATAATGGAGGTAACACGATGCTTGTAATGCCTTTGATAGATTCTATTATTCGCCGGCCCGATCTTAATAAGCGTGGAAACTTATACGTCATCATCGGCCGGCGAACATATTCTGCTGCACAGAATACTTCCACTTACCTCGAGCGTTTTACCAACCCGATCTTTGTTGGAGAACCCACTGGTTCAAATCCAAATTTCGTGGGTGAAGAAGAACCATTGATCCTCCCCTACAGCAAAACGATCATTAATGTTTCTGATCTTTATTGGCAATCCTCATGGCCATTTGATAAACGAACATGGATAGCGCCACTATTGTATACACCGCCTCGCTTCGAGTATTTCAAATCCAACCGTGATCCTGCAATGGAGGCAATTATGGAATATATATCGGCCGGCAAAGCTTTTTAGAAATGATTGGGAAAAAGTTTGAGTTTACTAACCCGTGAATTATGTACTATTTTTCAACCGGGGATAGGAAAATTATCCAGCCGAATTTTGCAGGATTTTTTTCTTATCGCAAAACTATAAATCTGTATTGAATGAAACTGTGTTGATAGTAATATGCCTAATACATCTCATTCCCTGGATATTAAACTCTTCGCCGCATCTTCATCTAAAAACCAGTGCACCATTCCTTCTTCGGGGGCAATTAACTGTGCCGGGTAAGTTTCAAAATCTTTTTTTCCCTCTAAGACTTCATGCACGGCATTTGCTTTTGCTTCTCCATAAACTAAAAACGCAATTGCATGTGCCTCGTTGATGAGTGCAGCCGTCAGGGTGATGCGATAAGATGATGTTTCTTCTAAATAAACTGCTTTAACTAATGCTTTCTTTTCTTTTAATACTGGTGTGTGAGGAAATAAAGAAGCGGTATGCGCATTGTCCCCGAGTCCTAATAATATTAAATCAAACCGCACTGGATTATTTCTGAAATGTGTAAGGATACGTTTCGAATATTTTTTTGCAGATTCATCTGGTTGACTAGCCGTATTAATGTAAAAAATATTTGCATCAGGAATCATCAGTGGTTCAAATAAAATTTTTTTCACCAGATTGCCATTATTCCCAGGATCATTAAAAGGAACATAACGTTCATCGCCGAAGAAAAAATAAATTTTATCCCAGTTAATCTGCCTGGCATAACCCGGCGAAGCCAATAATTCATATAATTTTTTTGGTGAATTGCCTCCTGAAAGTACAACGGTACATTCATTCTTTTCTTTAATTGCCGCATTTACGGTTTGTACAAAATAATTAGCCAG
>DASTZB010000258.1:0-3113 GCA_035764525.1 Chitinophagaceae bacterium
TCAATTTTTGTTTGATCGCAACTGATCAATGTTGCTAATAGCGCAATTGGTATTATTCTTTTCATAATAGGTTTTGGTTTGAAGAATGAGCTGATAAATTTTTCTTCGCAGCTTATGACTACTTTATTGCAACATCAAAAATTACGCCGTTGTGGGTGTTCAGGTATCAAGTTTCCTGTTAATTTAGTTCACCTCGTCAACAACCCCTGCCTGCCGGCAGGCAGGGAAAATATTATAAGATCGTGTTGTCGGTGAAAAAGCTCCATCAGGAAACAATCTGTTTGTTGAACACCAACTACGTCGCAAAAATTCTAGCCATCTCATTCAAGGTGATACTCTTTTTGCAGCAGTAAGATCAGTTCAATGGCTTTGGATTTTACCCTTTAGTACAAAAGTTTATCCCATCAATATCTTATCCAACTAAATTGATATTCCACCGGAGCTTTTAAACCACGTTCAGAAATTCTTTTGAAACGATCGGGGAGGGTCATTAAATAATCACGGGCTTTTTCGGCAGCGCCGGTAAGGCTGCTGATGTTTGCAATATCCCATTCCTGTATCAATGATTCTAAAATATGCGTGTAATCGCGGCTGGTGTACACACCGAGCCGCTGTGCCGCATCACTGAAGTGGGCAAAGGTTTTTCCAATTGATTCGCCGGCCTGGCGCATAAAATGTGCAGGCATTGAAATGCGTTTGCGCATCATGTCTTCAAAAGCCAGCATCATTTCACTAGCATCTACTTCAAATATTTTTGCTACAAAACTTTTATAAGCTTTTGCATGCCGTGCTTCATCCGCAGCGATCACACCGCATATTTGCGAGAGCTGGTTGCTGCCATGTTTTTTTGCCAGCGTTGCTGTGCGCCGGTGAGAGATATTTGTAGCCAGTTCCTGGAAAGAAGTATATACAAAATTTTTATAAGGATCTCTTGCAGCGCCATTATCAAAACCATCCGCAATTAAATACTGTGTGCTTATTTCCATCTGCTGCATATTGACACGGCCGGAGAGATATAAAAATTTATTCAGCAGGTCGCCATGTCGGTTCTCTTCGGCGCTCCACATTCTTATCCATTTACTCCAGCCCTGTGGTTCTTCTTTTGTTATTCCATCTACATCCATCAGCCAGCTTTCATAAGTTGGCAACGCTTCTTCGGTAATAGTATCACCCACCAAAACGGCCATATAATCATAAGGTAGCTCTTTGCATTCTGCACGCAGTTCTTTTATTTCTTTTATAAAATTTTCGCTGCTGCTATTGGGTAAAAAATCTGCGGGTTGCCAGTTATCATCTATCTTTTTCAAAAATTCTTCAATGATGCTTTCAATTTTTTGAGCGAGGAAATGCATTACTTCGATGCGGGCGGGTTTTAAATTTACTTCGTACATGGTAAAGAGTCCTGACAGTGTTAGCTGTCCCGATTTTTGTGGTATTAATAATGTATCATTTAAAAGTCTGAAGGGTTTCAATTGGCAGTTGGTGACGACACCAGGTAAACCCATTAGTGCATAAAAATGACAGCATGAAATTACGCTTCTTTAAAAGTGGGGTTGTTACAGAATTTTTTTGAAAGTTTATATAATTCACAGGTTTGGAGCTGGGCATCGAAAAGACTTCAATGAATGAAAAATTCTAGCGTTGATGATCTTTTTTTATTAAGCATTACTAACAGGCAGCAGAGGAATCTGTTTAAGCCAGTTAAGAACAGATATCTCACTTTTAGCATCAACCGGCAATTGATTCATGAGCCTGTCTTCAATTTTGAGTCCTATGTTTACTGTAAATCCATCAATCAACGAAGCATAAAGATTAAGGACAAACAGCAGCTGATTACCGTTGTAACGATTAAAAAGACGGCGGCTGGCTTCACCTGTAAAGATGGCCTCATTTATCCAGCTATAATTGTAGGCACTAAGATGTTCTTTTAAGAATTGCATTCTTTCAAGGTAAGCTTTAATTGTGAAACTAAACTTTTCGAAAACGACCAGGATCTGAAGGTTTTTCATTAAGCTGTAAAAGCTCATTGAATTCTTCTTCTAAGGAATATAAAAGTCGGGGCAAGCGCTCAGCAGTTATTTTCCAGTCACCTGCTTTGTTATAATGCATCCTGTATTTAACATCTACATCATCAAGATTAACTGAAATATAATACCAGGGATCATAACTTGTAGCAAGTACTCTTGTAAATTCAAATTGATGGCCCCTGAATGTTTTAATAAAATAGTCTTTCATAATAAAGAATTTAAATGAATTAACCACAGAGCAACCGGTAAAATTAGACTAATAAAACGGTTAACGGAGAAATATAAAACCCAGCTCAAATAGTTTGAGAAATGCTTTATCGGTTTCTTATATAATGGCTTTTTACAAGCCCATCGGAGTATATATTTGTTCGGATATGTTCGAACTGAAGGTCATTGTCAAGATAACCAAATAATGGAATGCCGGTTCCTATTAGCTCAGGCACTCTTGTAATGATCAATTCATCGATGAGATATTCTCTTAAGAAACTTTGTATCACTTTCCCACCGTCAACATAAATATTTGAAAAGCCTTTATCAGAAAGATAACTCAGCAACGCGGCAGGTTTCATGGCAACAAGAGTTGCTTTCTCATTTAATGTTTCAGAAATTTGTTTAAGGCTGCTGCTTAACACAAAGACTTTTTTTTCATAAGGCCATTCAGGAAAACTCAGCACTTTTTCAAAAGTGCCTCTACCGATCACCATTGCGTCGATCCTGCTGATGAATTCAGGATAGCTATCATGAACTTCCTTGTTCTGGTATTTAACGAGCCAATCAATGTCCCCATCTTTTCTTGCGATAAAACCATCAAGACTTGTGCCTACATAAACCGTTGTTCTCATTTATAAACTTTATTGTAGTCCTAAATTGTAAAGATTGCCGGCATTTGTACGCATCACCATGGTTGCAATTTCTTTAGCACGGCTCAGCGTAATTTCATTACTGCTTATCATTTCAGAAAGTGCAATAGTAAGTGCCTGTCTTCCGGCTGTGGTAGCAATCCATGCACTCATTTCCCATCCAAGACCGGGACCAAATGACGAAGCGTCGCTTCCGAAAATTACTTTTTCTGGAAACTGGGAAAGC
>DASTZB010000259.1:0-12337 GCA_035764525.1 Chitinophagaceae bacterium
GCATAAATAATATTTAAAGACGAGCCACCAACATTTTTCATTCCTTCTAAAACAGGAATTGACATTTGCGGATCACCGGAAACAGCCCATGTACCGAGCATGTTACTCTTATCATTTGCCAATGGACCGATCAAAGCGACCGTTCCTGTTTTTTTCAATGGCAATGCTTGAGAATTATTTTTCAACAAAACAAAAGTGTGTGCGGCAATCCCTCTTGCTTCTTTTCTTCTTTCTGCTGTAAGAACCTCCTGTTTCATTCTTCCTTCATCAATATAACGGAAGGGATCATCGAACAAACCAAGTTTATATTTTGCTTCTAAAATTCTGCGGCAGGCTTCGTCAATTTGTTTTTGTTTCACTTTTCCTTCAGCCAGCGATTTTTTTGTGGTTGTTAAAAATCCTTCACCTACCATATCCATATCCAAACCTGCATTCAACGCCAGGGCAGATACAGTTTGCAGATCGCCCATGCCATGATTGATCATTTCATTTACTGAAGTATAGTCAGAAACAACAAAACCCTTAAAGCCCCATTGCTTGCGAAGCAGATCGGTTAACAACCATTTATTACCAGTTGCTGGCACACCATCTATTTCATTAAAAGAACTCATCACACTGCCGGCCCCTGCTTCTATTGCTGCTTTGTATGGTGGTAAATATTCATTGTACATTCTTACCCGGCTCATATCAGTTGTGTTATAATCACGACCCGCTTCGGCGGCTCCATATAGTGCAAAATGTTTTACACAAGCCATCAGTGTATTATTCTTACTTAAATCGTCGCCCTGGTATCCTTTCACCATTGCTCTTGCAATTTGGGAACCGAGATACGGATCTTCCCCACCGCCTTCTGCAATACGGCCCCATCGGGGATCACGGGCAATATCAACCATTGGAGAAAATGTCCAGCAAAGTCCGTCGGCCGTTGCTTCTATAGCTGCTTCTCTTGCACTATGTTCGATCAGTTTCATATCCCAGCTTGCTGATAAGCCAAGCGGGATTGGGACTGTGGTCTTATAACCATGAATAATATCTGAACCGAAGATCAATGGAATTTTTAATCGCGACTGTTCAATAGCAAGTTTCTGTGCCTGTTTTATTTTATCAACACCGGTCACTCCAAAGAGGCCCCCTACTTTTCCTTCTTTTATTTTTTTCTCAACATCGGTACTTACAACAGAACCTGTCGGTATACCTGAGCCTGGTGTGATCAAATTCAATTGCCCGATCTTTTCATCTAAAGTCATTTTTTTCATCAACGCATCCACATAAGTTTTCATCTTTGCGTCTTGTGTTTGCGTATAAGCCGTTAATGAAATAAGCAAAATGTTGATCAAAAGAATTCTTTTCATCTGCATAGTTTTAGTCTTTGAGTAAATATGGTTGTATTTCTTTTTGCCAGATTGCATATCCTTTGGCATTCATGTGTAAGCTGTCTTCTAAAAATATTTCAGGTATAGGCTCCCCTTTTTCATTGAGCATTTTATTTTGTATATCAATAAACTTTGCCGGGCCGGAATAAAAACTACTCCTTAGCATAGCCTTCGGATCTTGCTCAGCCATAAATAGCATTATCATTAGGTTAGCTCCCCGCATTTTTAGAAATAAATGACGGCGACTTGGGCTTGGCTTCATCGAAACATATGCGATTGGAGCTTCTGTTTTCCCTCTGATTATTTTATACAATTGTTTAAACCGATCTACAACCATTGCTGCAGTTGCAGTATCAGAAGATGCCAGATCATTTTCACCACAATAAATAACTATTTGCTTTGGTTCGTAAGGAAAAATAATATCATTCGCATATCTTATTTGATCCAATAAAGTAGAGCCGCCAAAACCCCGGTTAATAATTGTATAACCGGGAAAATAATCCTGTACATCTGTCCATTTGGTAAAAGAAGAACTGCCGATAAATAGAATTGCATTTTTGGGAGGGAGATGAATTGAATCCTGCTTTTTGAAATTTTGTATATCCTTCCAAAATGGTGGGCCTGCTAAAGGTTTGTCATCCTGTTTACTGTTTGTGTTGCATGCAGTGCAAAAGAAAATAAAGATGTATAAAAGGTATCTCATTTTATTTCGATGATTTTTGATCTTTCGGAAACACCATTTTCATTAATTGCTTCAATGCAATAATAATAGGTCTTTTGAGAATCCATTGCTTTCATCCAATATTCATTATTAGCATGTATCATGATGCTTGTGTAAAGTTTGTCGGGTTGAGTGCCGTAATATATATTATAGGCGAACGCATTATCGACCGGTCTCCATTTAATAAAAGCACTTCGTTTATCTTTTTCTGTTCGGAGTACAATAAATCCTTGCACCGCATCCGGTTTTGAGCCATTGCCATTTCCAAATACACGTAAACCGCTAATAGCAAATTTACCCGTTGGCATGTGAATATTTTCAAGTTTGATAAACCTTGCTTGTATTGGTTTTGCTAATTCTATATAATCATGCGGAACATCTTTTTCATTATTGCTTTTATCAACCAGTACATTCCATTTTTTGCCATCTACCGAATAATAAAGTTTGTATTGATGATGAAGACCCAATGTTTTTCCTAAAAAAATTGTATCGATCTCTTTCGGAAATGATACATCCTGGTCGGCATAATTTATCTGTATTGCATTAACTGTAGAAACATTCCCAAGGTCTGTTTGTATCCATTCTCCTTTGTTACCTGTTGTTGCACTCCAATAAGTTTTTATTAATTCATCTACTGCATTATTTGCATGATATCCTCCTAGCGTAGAAGATACCTGCACGGGTTTATTATAATTAAGTAACATCCATCCTGTAAAATATTTTGATTTACCATCAGTGCCATAAGCTGAGCCTTCAGGGATCGCATCGGGTAAGTAATGAGGATAATCGCCGAAGGTTGTATTGCAAAACATCAAATCATCTTTATCAAAACCTGTCGGCCATATACCAAGTCTTCGCTCAAATGTATTTTTTACTGAGATGACTGTAGTCGACACATGCCAGTAATTTTTATACTTGTCCTGGAAAGTGGCGCCATGTCCGGCACCACGAACAAAACCTCCAAGTTTTATGCTCAATGGATCGGATTGAGGACTGATTTCTATACCATCAAACAATGGTTTGCTTCCTACAACTACTCCATCTGCATAACCGCTAAACTCAGTACCCGGTGCACCATATTGAAAATAATATTTTCCATTATGTTTTGTCATCCATGAACCTTCCATAAAAGGATCCAAAAAAGTATTATCCATATGTTCACCAAAACGCTGCCAGCCATATCGCCACTGTTGCAACAAATACATTGGCATACGTGTGCCAATTGGCTTAAATGTTTTTCTGTTTAATTCAATCCCATATGTGGGATATACATTACTGCTGCCATTATACATATATAATCTACCGTCATCATCCGTAAAGAATGCAGGATCCCAGCCACCGATCTCAAATGAATCAACCAAAGGTTTCCATTCATTGACTTTTGGATTGGTGCTCATCCAAATTGTGAACTTGCTTGTATAAGTAGAACCGAAAACAATCATCGTATCACCAATAATACCAACAGCAGGTGCACAGAGTTCATCATATACTCCCGCATTCCATGGACGTAAAAATTTTTTTGATATAAAATTCCAGTTAAGCATATCACTACTCCACCAATAGCCCCACTGATTAGTACTGAATAAATAATAGTCATTCTTGTATAAAAGGATCACAGGATCAGCTGTTGCACGATGACGACCCCATTCAGAAAAATTTGGAATAGGAGTGTAGCCATAGTCTATATTGATCGGGTTACAGTAAGTTTTTTGTTGTGCCGAAATGGTAGAAGCAAAAAGTAAAAAGTTAAAAGTCAAAAATAAAAAGCACTTGTATGATTTGCCGAGTAAAGATCTATGTGTACAAGAATGCGACGCTTCGCTTCGTCCTGGGTAAACTGCGACACATTTGCTAAAGAAAGAACAGAACCCTGAACGGAGCGTCGCAAGGGATGATGATAGGCTTACTAAAGCTGGGCTCATAAAAAATCTTTCAATTTTTTTTAAAGATCATTTTATCTAAACTAAAATTTCCCGGTCCGGTGAAAAAGAAAACTAATGCAAGTAAAACAAACAGAAAAGGATGCTGATCATCGTACCAGATAATTCCTTTGCCAAGAAAAAATACAATGTAACACATTACGCTAATGATCAGCAGGCAAGCGATCCTGGTAAATAAGCCGAGTACGAATAAAATGCCGGCGATAAGCTCCGCAGCTTTTCCGCTGTATACCATTAATTTTCCGTTTGAGTTTTTAAACTCATCCCATTGCAAGTATTTATTCATTGTTGTTTCGCTGAAGATTTCCCAACCATGATAAATTAGAAATGCGCCGACAGCCCATCTTATTAAAGTAAGGCCGGTTGTATGCCAAAGCGGATCGGATGAAAAAAACTTCATTATACTTCTATTTAAGTGCTTCGTCTTTTTCTTTTTCGAGAAAGTTGGCATTCTCATCAATGATTCCTGCACTCCAATTCAACAAGGCTTCATCAGGAACAATATCCACCGGAACAGTGCTGGATTGTGATGGCTCATTATAAGGGATATTCTCGGCACGATTATAAACAGATATCAGCGACCATCTTGCAGTATCAGAGGTATTGGCTTCAGAACGATGCAAAATGTTAGAATGAAAAAATAATGCATCACCGGCTTTGATCTCAACATATACCAACTCCATTGTTTTTAAAGCAAGATCAACATAGTGCTGCGATGCACCAACCTGCTCACCTGCAAAACCATGTTCGATTCTTCCCATTTTATGCGATCCCTTAATTACCTGCAAGCAACCATTTGCTTTATTCGCATCAGTGATAGCGATCATCACTGACATCATTTGTTCCGGAAGTAAAAATTCGTTCTTGTACCAATAACCATAATCCTGGTGCCATTCCCATGCGCCGCCCACTTTTGGCTCCTTTTGCATCAGTTTGCTATGAAAGTGACAAACCGGTGAATCACCATCCATCAGCTTATTAACTGATTCGATCATCCGGCTGCTTCTTGTAAGCAAACCATACGTATCTTTTCCGGGTTTATACCAAAGTGTAAGCTTTGTTTTCTTTCCTGTTTGATCATTCAGATCAAAAGCATGTTTTCGCATTGTACCATCTTCAAATGCGATGGCCTGGAGCTTTTTTACTTCTTCAGTTGCTAAAAAATTCGTTACTGTCAGGTACCCATCTTTTTGATAAGTCGAGATCTGTTCGGCAGTTAAATTAAAGTTTGCCATAAATAAGATTATTTTATTGCGGGCGAAGTAAAACCAAGTTTCTTTAATCCATTTTGTACTTCAGGACAACTCATAAATAAGTTCCAAAGTAAGCCACTCCGGTAATTTTCGATCATTACCGGTATTGGCCCCTGGTCAATTGCCAGGTATTTTACAGGATACCAATTATCAGTTTCGCTAAACGCATCATAAAAACCAAATGGTCCCCATAGTTTATCACTCATATCATAATACCAATGTTTCAATGCAGCCATGGATTGTTGAGGAGTATAAGGAAAAGATGATAATGCTGCTGTTGGCGTTATTACTCCGCGATCATTTACGGAATCAGGCGCATGTGCTGCATAAAATTTATTGGAATAACTCGCAGTTAAACCCCAATTGTTTTCACCATAGCCTTTATATTTTTTGGGATTGCTTACGCACCACGTATAATTAATAAGAGTCTGATTAGTGTTCTCTTTCCAATATTCAGTGTACTGATCTTTTAATCCACGGGGATCTAGACCAAGATAGGAATACTGCGACCAGAATAATGGAGCTCCGTTTGGTGGATTTCCCTGGTATCGCAATTCCAATTGATAGCCCAATGCCGTATGCGGTGATTTTATTTTTCCACTATCAGCCCAACCTTGATGATATACCTCTGCAGGAACTCCATGTGTAGGGGAGGAAGCAGCAAGCACATACATTATTAAACATTCATTATACCCCCGTACAGGAAAATTCATTTGCCATTGGTATTCAGGGCTCCAATGCCAGTACAAAACATTTTTGCCATTGCGGAACCAATCAAATTCTACACCTTTCCAAAGTTTATCTATTCTTTGCACCAATGCTTTTTCTTTGTCATTCCCCTTTGCAAAATATTGACGAACACAAAGCAGACCCTGCAGCATATAAGATGTTTCCACAAGGTCAGCTCCGTTATCTTTTTTGCCAAATGGTTTTACTTTACCTGTTTCCCCATTCCACCAATGTGGCCATGCCCCGTGAAATCGATCTGCAGTTTCTAAAAAATGGACGATTTTTTCTAATCGCTGCAGTCCCTCTTTTCTTGGAATGAATTTTCTTTCTATAGCCACGATCAAATTCATCACACCAAAACCGCTGCCACCACTGGTAATTATGTTTTTATCATTCTCAGGATAATTGTTGTCAACATGAAATCTTTCGCGGGCCATGCCGCTCACTGGTTCAGCGCCATCTGTATAATATTTGATCGTTCGCCATTGCACGGAATCTAATAATGCAGAATCTGAGATTGAGTATTTATTAGAAGCAGATCCCTTTTTTTGCTTTTGCGATGAACAGCTATTAAGGATAAATAGTACAGCAGCAATGGAAATAAATCTCAACATGAGTTAAAAAATTATTATTTATAAACACTGAGCTTCTTTGCAAACATTGTTTTTATTTTATTACATAGGTATTTATAGAATGCGGCAGTGCTGTTGTTTCTGCTGCTTTTCCATTTATCCATAAAAAGAAAGGTGTTCTTTTATGGCTCTCATTCATGGCAACTACAACAATTGTTCCATCAGTATTTATAAATGCTGTTGAAATTATTTGGCTACGGCTTGGGCTACTTATAATTCTTCTTGCACCAGGCTTAATAAACTTTGAAAAATGCCCGATATAATAATAAGAATTCATATAGATCAATTGACTTGTCTTTGTATCAGCATGAACAGGGGCATAGCAAAAATTCTGGACATGATTAGGTCCACCTGTTTCATCTAATAAAATATTCCAGTCTGTCCAACCAACAGCGCCACCATTAAAATCATTGATCATTGAATGACCATAACGTTCACCCCATTTCCAGTCGTTGATCTGTTGCATATTGAAAGGGCCATTACATCCTTCAGTGAACAATAATGGCTTATTTGGAAAAGCTTCCTGTACTTTTTTCAAGTTCGAAAACATTTGTTCACCACCACTCCAGTCCTCGTACCAGTGAAATCCAATGCCCCATGCATATTTGGAGACTTCGGGATCGTTAAAATAAGTTTCTGCCCGCTGATAGATCAGATCGCGGTTATGATCCCACATAATTATTTTTTTATCACCCAATCCTTCATTCTTCATTGTTGGGCCAAGAAAATTTTTCAAAAAATCTTTTTCTTCATCTGCAGTATAAATGCAGCTTTCCCATCTTTGCGTTGCCATGGGCTCATTCTGAATACTAATACCCCAGATGGGGATGCCTTCCTTTTCATACGTCTTAATAAATTTTGCGTAGTAATTGGCCCAGCTTTGATAATAATCAGGTTTTAGCTTTCCTCCATGCAAAATATCATTGTTATCTTTCATCCATGCCGGGGGACTCCAGGGACTTGCAAATAAAGTAAGCCTTCCACCTGCTGCATTCATTGCTTTTCTTATAAATGGGATCCGATATTTTTTGTCATGTTCCACATTGAACGAGTTTAAATCTTTATCACCATCAGTAACATACGTGTAGGTGTCACTACTAAAATCGCAACTATGAATATTGGTTCTTGCCAATGTATAACCGATACCCTTTTCTTTATCAAAATAGGCTTTGAGAAATTCCTGTTGCTTGTCTTTTGGTAGTTTGTCAAATGTTTCTGCTGATGCATCAGTAAGTGCTGCGCCAATGCCTAAAAATTCCTGGTAAGTTTTTGTTGGGTCCACAAAAACTGAAATTTCATTTTCAAAAGGCTGCCCTTTTTGTTTGAACTCAAGTTCACCTGTTGAAGCTAATCGAAGGTTTGTGCTGTCGGCAGTTGTATAAACAAAAACTTTTTTTCCCTCAATTGAAAATGCAGAAACCGGTACAGATTCATTTTTGGTTTCTGTACATCCATACATAAGTATAACCAAACCTACATAGATTATTTTTTTCATATGAACAAGCATTTTGAACAGTGATAGTAATATTATGGTCGAAATTTAGTACTTATTTGATTATCCTGTTTTGATTCTCTTTTACCATATAAAAGTTATTGAACTAAAATCTTTTCTTTCTGAAATGTGTTACTCGTTCGGAATCCGTGATTTCAGTCATAATTCCAAAAAATCAGTCATAATTCTAAAAAATAGGAATTCACGAGGGGGAATTTTGAATCATTGTTAAAGGAAGTTTTTAATTGAGACAACCTTTTGTTCTTCTTTTGATAAAGAGAAGAACAATATTAAAAAATCGACTTTATAATTTTAATATTACCTCATCACCACAAAATAGTTTTCATAAGTATGGAGCGTTGAATCCCAGGGCCAGCATAGCAGTTTTTATTTCAGGACAACTGGTAAATAAATTCCATAATAAACCGCTTCGATAATTTTCTATCATCACTATGATGGGCCCCTGGTCGATTGCCAAATAAGAGTCGGCAAACCAGGGTTCTTCCAGTTTAAAAGCGTCTACGAAACCGTATTGTTTAAATAACTTATCGCCCAAAACGTAATAATAAAACTTGAGGGCTTTCATAGATTCAGTTGGTGTGTAGGGGAATGAAGATAAAGCCGCCGTAGGGGCAATTACACCAAGGTCGTTAGTGGGAGAGCTTGCGGAATATCCACCCGGGATATCAGAAGCTGTCAGTCCCCAAACAGAGTCGCTGTAGCCATAATAATTTTGCGGGTTGGACTTACAATAATTATAGTTAATGAGGGTATGATTCTTCGTTTGTTTTGCATAATCAGCATAGCTGTCTTTAAGTTCTGCAGGATTTATTCCCATGAATGAATAATGTTCAAAAAATAATGGCCCGCCAAAGCCCGGGCCTAAGGGTAATTGATAGCCATAATAAATGTTGCCGTTAATAAAACCTGTACTGCCATTGCTGGTCCAGCCCTGTTGATACACCGAATTAGAAATAGGATATGTTGAAGAAGAGCGGGCAAGAAGATAAGTGATCAGGCATTCATTCCAGCCTCTTATTTTCAGGTTGATGATAAAACCAAGCGATGGACTCCAATGCCATGTTAATACGTTCTCACTTGGTTGCTTAAACCAATTCCATTCAACGCGGTTGTAAATAAAATTGATATCTGCACGAAGAGCTGTCTCGGCCGCATCAGTTCCATTAAAATACTGGCGTGCACAAAGTAATCCTTGGATGAGATAGCTCGTTTCCACAAGGTCTGCACCATTGTCGTTAGCGCTGAAAGGAATCACAACTCCCGTAGAGCCGTTAAGCCAATGAGGATAGGCGCCCTTAAAAGTTTGTGCCGTATTTTTCAAAAAAGCAACAATGGTTTGCATTTGTGAAAGAAATTGTGCCCTTGTTATGAAATTCCGATGTGCTCCAACAATCATTGCCATGATGCCAAAGCCACTTCCGCCGCTTGTAACCAAATCGCCGGAAGTATTTCTCTCTCTTGACAAGCCACTAACAGGATGTCCAAAATCATAAAAATATTTAAGGGTTTGTTGCTGCACGAGGTCGAGTAATGCGCTGTCTGATATTGCCGGAAATTTTCTTGATGAATCGAGCGAGGTGTAGAAAGAGATTTCACTTGGATTGTTGAAGGTGGCGCCACTTGTTGAGGTCAGGGATGCATCGAGTTTTATTTTGTAATGGGTAAGGTAATCTAACCGCGACTGCGGCGAAAGCAATACCATGCTGTCGTTCGAAGCAAAATTGAGATTAACAGCTATGTCCGGTCCTGAAATTGTTGAAAGATTGATCTTGCCCGCAACGGAATTACGGTTCAGCGGTGCAGAAAATTTAACGCTAATAGTGGGCTGAACAGAGATGCCTTTAAATGGCTGAATTGGCAGCCCGTTGATGGTGATTAATTGATAAGAGAATGAGTCTGCACCAGGGGAAACCGTGGTGTCATCCTTTTTTGAGCAGGAAACCATAATCAACACCACTATAAAAATCCTTACCCTCATCATGGTTTATATTTTCAAATCTGTTTGAAAATGATGATGAAAAAAAATGCCGCATAGAATTGCGGCATTTCTATATCATGTTTAAAGTTAGTTACCTCTTCTTTCCAAAACAGAAAGAGCCGAAATTTCTATTGGAGTGAGAGCCCTGTTATATATCCTTACTTCGTCAAGCATACCCGAAAGGTATCCGGCCCAGGACTGATCAGTTGCGCCGGAAGTGCTACTTGGTATCGTCATAAAATGAAGTGCTCCAAAAACTATTGGGCCAACATTAGCAAATTGTGCTGCCAACGGCTTTGGGTTTCCGGTTTTAGTAGAGACTAAAGAACCATTCATGTATGCACGTACAACGCCTGAGGTATCATATGTTACAATGTAGTTAGTCCAATTATTAAATGCGGTAGTCGACGTCTGAGCTCCGTTAATATCAGCCTGATAGTTTGCCGGCGTGTTATTGTTGTTCCTGAAAATGGTTTTAAACACTGCAGTACCGGCTGCACCATTATCCAGAAACACATTCACATTAGCCCAAAACTCTGTTGTATGACCGATGCTAACCAAGCCGGTGGCACCAACATTTTGAGGCGTGTTAACCCAAAAACTAATTGTATAGGCTTTCAGGTTTTTTACCGCATCTGAAGGTGTTGCTGTGGCATAAGCCTTATTGGCAGCGGCCGCACCTTGCAGGGCCTGGCCTTTTAAGCCGGATGTAAACGTCATTCCTTTATTCGTGCCAGTGGTGTTGGAAATAGAATCTTTTAAATCACCGTTAAAGCCCCAGTAGGCTACCAGGTTTGTCGGCGCTATTTGAGAAGAAGCAGTAAAGCCGCCTGCCGTAGGAGGCACATCGCCGTGAGGGAAATCATCACTCCTGTCAGGTTTGGTACAGGAGGATAATGCAGCAATCGCCACGGCGATACAGGCAAACGGTTTGAATTTTGAAATTTTCATTTTAGAATTTGTTAAGGGGATGATTAATAATTCGGATTTTGAGTAAGAACTAATCCACTCAGATCCCGTTGAATTTGTGGAATTGGGAATAGCTCGTGTTTACCAGCAACAAAAGGCTTTCCCGCTGCCTGCATTATCTGCGCGGCGCGACCTTGTCTTACAATATCAAAAAACCGGTCCGCTTCCATAGCCAATTCCAGCCTTCTTTCATTCCATATGTCATTTACCGTTGCCGATGTTGTTGTAAGTCCTGCCCGTGATCTCACCCGAGATAAAGGCGTCATGGCATCTAAGCCTAATTTTGCCGCCGCTTCCGCATTTATCAATAAAACCTCGGCATACCTGATAACACGAATATTCTTAGGGCGGTTATCTTTATCACCCACATTGCCGCTGCATGGTAACGTTTCTCTGAACGGGCTATGGTAGGCCTTATAGTTATAACGGTCATTTACTACTGCCGGTTGGGCGGGAATAATAAAGCCATCCCAAAGCGTATCAGGAGAAGCCCCCGTGCGAATTATCGTACCTGCTTTTCGTAAGTCACCGGATGTATAGGCATTTTCAAGATTTGCTGAAGGGTTATTCAAACCAAAACCCAAATCACCCGAATTCCATGTGATACCATTTACCACTTGGTTAGGAAAGCTGCCCCTTGGTGCCTGGAAATTGCTGTAGTTTGTACTTACTGCTTCACAAGTGCCGGTTGGTCCTTTATATGGACCTGTCTGCACTTCAAAAATTGACTCGGGTCCATTGGCTCCGGCTTCGCGAAACATAACAGCATAATCAGTGGCAAGGCTGTATTTACCAGAATTAATAACTGCCAGCGAATTATCATAGGCTTCCTGGTATTTTTGCTGATATAAATAAACTTTTGATAACAATGCTTGCGCCGCGCCTTTGTTTGCTCTTCCAACCACTGCACCTGCCGCTCCTTTTAGCGGAAGGTTGCTGACGCAAAAACTAAGGTCATCAACTATCAATTGGTAAATTTCTGCCGCGGTTGCTCTTTTTTGCAAGTCAGGGTTAGTTGCTTCGGCTCCTGTAGGTGTCTTGGTGATTTTTGGAATACCGCCCCAAATGCGGACCATATTGAAATAATACAAAGCCCTGATAAATTTAGCCTCTCCGATCAACCTGTTTTTTGTGGTGGCTTCAATTGTGCCTGCCTCCAAAATGCCGATGGCCTTATTGGCGGCCGCAACACCAAAATAATAGTCTTTCCAAACTTCATTAAATATGCC
>DASTZB010000260.1:0-16843 GCA_035764525.1 Chitinophagaceae bacterium
GAAACCGGTAAGCAAATGACGTGACACCAAAAATATGATAGCTCAATGCCGACGTCCAAAAAAGAAAATGCGGCTTGTCAATATAATCGCCGCGATGATCAATAAGATTTACATAGTCGCCGGTAAGATACATCCGCAAACCAATATCAGCATGATGACCCGAATCATTATCCATCAACGGAACAAAAAGCCCCGCGATATAAACCAATCCCACCAAAGAGAATAGAAAAACATATGTGCGGTTAGAAAGGATCGGGGACTTCAATGAAAAAATTTATACAAAGTAAACAAACCGAAGCCAGATTTATGAATGGAGGAGAAAATACAAGGCCAATAACTAACTTGAACAAAATTTAGCCACATGAAAAGAACATTGGTACTCGCAACGATCATTTTGTTTTACACAACCGTAAATGCAACAGCATCCACTGATAGCATTCCTGCCGATCCAAAAGATGTTTCGTCGCCGGAAGCAATTGTTGCAGCGGTTTATGATGTGATAAGCGGACCAGCAGGGCAAAAAAGAAATTGGGACAGGATGCGAACATTATTTGTTCCAGATGCAAGAATGATCCCAACTGGAAAACGACCAACAGGGGAATCAACAAGAAGGACAATGACTGTAGAAGAATATATCACCAACGCGGGACCCTTCCTGGAGAAAGACGGGTTTTTTGAAACCGAGATCGGTAAAAAGACCGAGCAATTCGGAAATATTGTTCATGTATTCAGCACATATGGAAGCAAAAGAACTTTAGCGGATGAGAAGCCTTTTATGCGCGGAATAAACAGTTTTCAACTTTGGTATGACGGCAGACGCTGGTGGGTAATTACAATTTTTTGGCAAAGCGAAAGCAAGGACACATCGATACCAGAAAAATATATAACAACTAAAGGTTAGATTGACGATAACAAAGCTTTTACCTTATTCCTGATCAGGTCTCTTACCTTATTAAACTCTACTGGATCCATATTTTTAGGATCAGGAATTTCCCAATCAATAAATTTTTTTGCAGGCATCCAGGGACAAGCATCACCACAGCCCATGGTCACCACTGCATCAAACGGGGCGAATTGCTCAACATCTTTTAAAGACTTGCTGTCGTGTTTACTCAGATCATAGCCAAGGTCCTTCATAGCAGCAATTGCTTTTGGGTTTACAATACCCGAGGGTTTTGATCCCGCACTATAAGCCTCGACATTTTCTCCGCCAATCATTTTTGCAAACGCCTGGCTCATTTGTGAACGATTGCTATTCTCAACACAAACAAAAAGTAATTTCTTTTTCATGCTGTTTTGGATAATTTAAAAATAAAACGACTCCGAATAATTCCGAAGTCGTTTTTGGCTTTGCGTTAATCAACCATGGCGCCGGTACAACAACCGTTACCATTTCCACATCCACAACCCGGATCTTTCATTTGTTTTTTCATGGCTTTACTTTTTAATATTAAATAATCATGATACAGTTTTAAAATCCTTTTTGCCGCTTTATTCTTTCGACTTCTTCTTTTGCCGCACTAAAATCTTTTTTGAATTTTTCATTTGACAGTAATCTTTTGATCAACTGCCATGCCAGCACCCGGCCGCTTTCGGAATCGCTGGGATAATGCACACCTATAATTTCTCTTGAATGTGCCATATCATAGGCATCTTTTATAAAGAATGAACTGAATTCCGGCAGAAGTTCCGAATATAAATAAGCGTTGACGTAAGAATTGGTTGCATGACCACTTGGATAGGCTGCCCAATTTGTTTCTTCAAGATTTTTCAAAGCGGGTTCCAATTTATAAGGCCGGATACGAATGAAATAATTTTTATACTTCCAGATCAGGTATTCTGCATCCTTCCAGACATTAGCAGCAAGGGCGGCTGTTAATGGCAACGAATCGGCATTGAACCAGGTACCAATGCTCCTTCCTATATGAAAAAGATTACGCTGAAATTTTTTGTAATCGTTATCGCCCGGCTGTACGGAAGTTCTGTAATAAACGCCAGCATAAAACATGGAAGCCCGGACATCTTCTTCACTTCTTAGTGCCTGCAATTGCAAAAGATAATCTAGTTCAGCACGGGTTTGCGGCGAACTATTGGCTGGAAAATCGGGAATGAAAAACTTTTCCGCTGCGCTTAAATAATACGGGGTTCTTTTTTTTCCGTTACCAATTATTTCACCCGGTTGACATGTAGCGGGGTCGCATTTTGATTCGGGGGCTTTTGCCTTTTCTACGGAAGGCCCACCGCTTCTTTCGATATGTTCAACCCTTGTTTCGCTTGGCGCAAGAACAAAATGAAGTGTATCGAACGCTTCCATCCCTTTCGTTGGCTTAGCATTATAAGCAGATAATTTTTTGTAATGACCCCATGCAGGTGGAGCCTGCCTGGCACTTTGTGAAAACACGACCAATGTTGTAAACAACAGCAGCTGTAAAAAGATTGTTTTTTTCATGGTTATAGTTTTTCGTTTCAAGAATATTTTAACAACATCCACTGCCGGGTTCGCAGCATTTTCTCTCATCCTTTGAGGGCTTGTCCGCGTACACTGTGATGCTCGTTATTCTCACTTTGCCCTTTTTATATTCATTTATCTCTTCGGTACTTAAATATTCAGCCAGTATGTCATCCGGAATTACAATTGTTTTATCCTTTTGAAGTGTAATGTTTGTGAAACCGGCTTCATCAATTATGCCGAGATACTCGCTTTTTTGAATAGCGCCGGATACGCAGCCGGCATATAACTCTGCTATCGCTTTCCATTTGGATGGAAGCACTCCTTCGATCACAATATCAGAGATGGAAAAATGTCCGCCAGGTTTTAATACCCTGAAAATTTCACCAAATACTTTGTGTTTATTTGGAACAAGATTCAACACACAATTGCTGACAACAACATCAGCTTTGTTGCTGAATAAGGGCATGCTGTCAATATCACCGTGACGAAACTCTACATTTTTATAACCAAGCTTAGCGGCATTATTTTTTGCCAAGTCGATCATCTTTTCTGTGATGTCAATACCAATGACGCGACCCCGCTCTCCAACAATACGTCTTGCAATAAAGGCATCATTGCCTGCGCCGCTTCCAAGATCCACTACGGTATCACCTGTTTTTATTTTGGCAAATTCAGTTGGTAAACCACAGCCGAGGCCAAGATCAGCGTCAGGATTATAACCATCAAGCTTTGTGTAATCCTCGGCCATAATATTATACACATCACCACAGCCGGTAGCGCCACAGCAAGAGCTTGCGTTCTGATTTTTTGATTGAGAGGCGATCTGGGAATACTTTTCTTTTACCAGTTCTTTGAGTTCAGTTTCATTTTTCATGACTATAATTTATTTGTTTAGTGAATTTTTATTTGAATAAAGCTTATTAACCGGCGACCAGGCATCAATAGCTTTTGCAAAAGATTTTTCTGTCCACACTTCATGGTCGATATTTCCGGGAACCAGGATGCAATCGCCTTTTGATAATTTATAAACAGTGTCTTCTGATTTGAAAAACAATTCTCCTTCTAGTATATATGTTATTTGCTCACTCTCGTGTTTGTGATTTGAAAAATTTGTGTTAGGAGGAACCACAAACCATGTGAGTTGAACCTTCTTTCCTTCCATACAGAAAAAGTCAGAGCCGGTAGCCACGTCAACGTTCTTATTAATTAAGGACTGCTTATTATTTCGATATATGATTTTATCACTCATAATAATTCAGCAACACTTAGCATTCGTTGTTTTTAGTTTCTCAAATAAAAAACTGAACTCACTATTGAATTTTTCAAACGCTTTCCAATTTATGCAGTAACAACTCCGGGGACCATCAATTGTGCCATCTATTAAGCCTGCATTTTTTAATTCTTTCAAATGTTGGCTCACGGTGCTTTGCGCCAATGGCAACACATCAACGATCTCACCACAGATACATTCATTTTTTTGGGCCAGCATTTTCAATATTGCAATGCGGGCAGGATGACTTAATGCTTTTGCAAAAGCCGCCAGGTCCTGTTCCTTTTGTGAAAACTCTTCTTTCTTATGAATCGCCATTTTGTTTAATCGTTTTTATACGATGAATATTCTCAAATAAAAAGACGGAGAGTCCGCCTGAAGATCTTATATCGCAAATATACGATTAAAGAAATTGCATTTCAAAATTTTTTTTTTAAAATATTTTTTAATCGTCGGGAAGCTGACTTCTTTTGAAGAGTGAGATGATGATTCCGCTGATTATAATGCAGGAAATTCCTGCCCAGCTCATCAGGTCCGGGAAAGCATCGCCTAATAGCATACCAATAAAAACAGAATAGATAATATTGGAATATCCAAATACAGAAACAATTCCTGCTTTATCAGCACCATAGGCTTTTGTTACAAAGTATTGTCCGAATAAGGCCGCCAGTGCCATGAATAAAACGATGAACCACTTTTTTCCTTCAGGCCATTTCCAATCAATGATAAAAATGCCGTCTGGGGGTATTCCAAAGGAATAATGTATTAGCAATGAAAGCGAAGGCAATATAACACCGGCGCTTAAAAATGATAAAACGATAACCCGCGAATCATAGTAAGTGGCCAATCTCCCAAGAGTAATATAAGCGATCGCAGAAATGATTCCCGACATCAGGCCCGTCGCATGATAATACCATGGAAAGTACATTACCGGTTTATAAATTAGCAGCATTCCTGTAAAACCAAGTATCACAGCAAACAAAACCTTTCTTCCATGATACTCTCCAAAAAATAAAAACGAAAAGATGGCGATGAATAAAGCAGAAGTAAGATTATAACTCATCGCGGTGCCCAATGGGAGATGCAGAATACAATATAACAATGTATAAAGAGCCAATGCGCCCATTAGCCCGCGGAAGGCAAGACGCAGGAACTTACCACCTTGTTGAACAGGAGGCTTTATAAATAAACCGGGAACGAGAAAGATCATTCCGATCGCATTGCGATAAAGAACAAGTTGACCGGCAGAGAAAACTTCTTTTAATGCTTTTGCAGCGCCACCCATCATAGAAAAGCACAATGCCGCCATCAGCATAAAAACGATCCCTTTGTATCGAACATCCTTTATCATTAAATTTTTACTAGTCTTTCAACTGCCGCTTCTAATGTTTCTATTTTCTTGGAAAAGCAAAAACGAATTACCTTATTATCTGTTCCTGCTTTATAAAAGACAGATACAGGAATCGTTGCTACTCCAAATTCTTTTGTAATGCGAATGGCGAAGTCCCTGTCTCCTTCATCGCTGATACGATCATATTTTGCACAAATAAAATAGCTGCCACTACTATTGAGCAACTCAAACTTTGTTTGTTTCATCAGCTCAATAAAATGATCTCTTTTTTGTTGCATGATCCCGCTGAGCGATAAATAAGCGTCTTTATTTTTTAAAAAATCTGCCAGCGCAACCTGCGAAGGAGTATGACAACAAAAGCAATTGAACTGGTGAACTTTTCTGAACTCAACCATTGTTGCCGGAGATGAAATACAATAACCAAGTTTCCAACCTGTACAGTTATAGGTCTTTCCGAAAGAAAAACAAACAAAACTTCTTTCAAGTAACTCAGGAGATCGCAAAATAGATTGATGGGGAATATTATCAAAGATGAGATGCTCATACACTTCATCACTGACAATAAAAATATTTCTATCCTTAACAATATTACTCAACTGTTGAATGTCTTCTTCCATCAATACGGCGCCAGTTGGATTATGCGGGCTGTTCAGCATGATCGCCTTTGTTTTTGGAGAAATTTTTTTTCTCACTTCGTCCCAATCGATCTTGTATTCAGGAAATTTCAGATCGATCAGTACAGGAACCGCTCCGTTGATCTCAACATTTGGAATATAACTGTCATAACCAGGTTCAAAAATTATTACTTCATCTCCGGGTTGCAGTATTGTTGTTAACGCAGTATAGATGGCATAAGTTCCACCGGGAGTAATGGTAATTTGTGTGTCGGGATTTATTTTTGTTTGATAGAGATATTCAACTTTTTCAGCAATAGATTCTCTTAATGGCAAATAGCCCTGCATCGGCACATATTGGTTCCACCCTTTCTGCATTACCTCATCCACTTTGTTCATCAATTCTTCGTTCATTTGGTAATCAGGAAAACCCTGGCCAAGATTAATAGCATTGAATTGATTGGCCAAACTGCTCATTACAGTAAAGATGGTGGTGCCGACGTTGGGAAGTTTAGATTGAATAGATGGAAACATATGAGTAAAATTAGGAGTGTTCGTTGAATTGAGTCACTCAATTATAAACAGTCAAAAACGATTCGTAGTTTTAGTTGATGAAGTCGGGAAATACGACAGCAACTTTATGCCTGTACCTAGTCTGTTTTTTTCAGGGATTGTCTCAAGAAAACAAGATAAAGAAAAGCGATAGTTGCATAGTTTCAATGAACATATTTAATTATAAAAGGGTCGACTCTTTGAATTGTTATGTGGAAAAGAAAGCCCTACCAGGTTTTATCGAACACATAAAAGAATGCCAAAATAATTACACCTACCCACAGGATTACAGAGACACCGGTTTTGTTATTCAAATACCAGTTTATCTAAAGAACCGTTACTACACTTTTGGGGACGAAAATTTCAGCATAAGCTTCTACGACACAACCGATGAAGATCAACATACTGTCAGGTCTATAAGCATCTATTATGATTTCGATTCATCATATAGGGAATTTGTTCTTAAAGAGCTGGCTGCGGGTAAAAGGTAGGAGACTGTCGATCCTATTACCGGAAGAAAGATGCATTCCTTTTTTAATTATGATTCGCGATATGCTGCTGATGTATTTCTTGAGAATAACATAATTGTTTCTTATTACACCAGGGACAAACAATTCGAGTCGGAATTAAGGAGATCAGTTTTGAGCTTTAAACTAAAGGCTCCTTAGAAATTCTATTCTATAACAGCAGTTGCTTCAATCTCTATTAAATATTCCGGAGCGATCAACCCTTTCACTTCGATCATGCTTGTACAGGGTTTAATGTCCTTGAAGAATTCTCCGTGAGCTTTTCCATATTCTTCCCAGCGGGAAATATCGGTGACAAACATTCTTGTTCTTACTACATCTTTTAATGATGCACCTGCTTTTTGTAAAACCTTTTCTATTTTCTGAATAATAAATTTTGTCTGCTCGTATGCATTATTGCCGCCAACAAGACTGCTGTCATCATCAACGGCTACTGTTCCGGTTACTTCAATTGTATTTCCAATTTTTACAGCACGGCTATAGCCGACAATATCTTCCCATTTTGCACCAGAAGAATAATTGGTTCTTTGCATTTTTCTGCGAAATTAAGAATTGAAAAAAAAGGACATCAATTTCCATATTGCCCGAGGAATTTTATCCGCATAAGCTTCAATTGCTCCCAGGTAAAATTATGTTCAGATAATTCTTCCTGCGCCACTTGCAATGATGATGTTTCGCAGCCTTTAAAATATTCAATGATCTCTTCCTGGTCATATTCGTCAAGCAATTGCGATAAGGCGTAGTCTAAATTGAGTTTCGTTCCGCTGCCTGCAATCGTTTCCATTTCTTCCAGCAGCTCTTCCATTTTCATTCCTTTATTTTTTGCAATGGTCTCCAGCGGAATCTTTTTATCAATGTTCTGAATGATATAAACCTTGTTACCGCTTTTGTTCACCACACTCTTCATTACAAAATCATCAGGACGTTCAATATTATTTTCCTCCACATATTTGGAGATCAAATCAATGAACGGTTTGCCGTATCGGATCGCTTTTCCTTTACTTACACCCTGGCATTTTTCAAGATCCGTTAGTGTAATAGGATAAAGCGTTGCCATATCCTGCAAAGATGATTCAAGGAAAAGAACAAACGGGGGCAGGTTTTTTTTCTTGGCTTCTTTTTGACGAAGCTCTTTCAGCATTTCAAACAACTTTTCATCCGCAGCAGCGCCTTCTGTAGTTTCTGCGCCTTCATCATCGTCGGCGTTGGCCTCTTCATATGTGTTATTAAGAACGATCTTGAAAGATTTTGGTTTCTTCATAAAGTCAAGACCCTTTTTGGTAAACTTTAGCACACCATATTCTTCAATATCTTTTTGTAGTAAGCCCTCCAACAGCATTTGACGGATCAATGAATTCCAGAAATGTGGTTCTTTATGACTGCCACTGCCAAACACATCAAGTCCCTCATGGCGGTACATGGTTATTTGCGGTGTGGGTCTTCCAAATATCATGTTTACTACATACTCCATTGCAAAACGTTCATCAAGCGCCTTGATAGTCTTCATCGCAATTACAACTTCGTCCTTTGCTTCAATTTTTTCTTTTGGATGAAGACAGTTATCACAATTGCCACATTTATCTTTTTCGTATTCTTCTCCGAAATAGCTTAATAAAATTTTTCTACGGCAAACACCGCTTTCTGCAAAGGCGACGGTTTCGCTAATCAGCTGATTCCCCACTTCTCTTTCGCTAAGCGGCTTATCACGCATCAGGTGTTCCAGCTTTGCTACATCTTTATGAGAATAATAAAGGATGCATTTTCCCTCCATGCCATCACGACCGGCACGTCCAGTTTCCTGGTAATAGTTTTCAATACTCTTTGGAATATTATAATGAATTACATAACGAATATCAGGCTTATCAATTCCCATTCCGAATGCAATAGTGGCCACGATTACTTGCACATCTTCATTCATAAATTGATCTTGCCTGTCAGATCTTAACTTACTATCAAACCCGGCATGATAAGCGACAGCCTTGATGCCATTTGCCATCAGCATATCAGCAAGCTCTTCCGTGGTTTTTCTATTTGTTGTGTAAATGATACCGCTTTTGCCTTTATTCTGCACTATGAACTTTGCCATATTCTTCAACGTATCATCTTTATTGATCTTTGGAATTATTTCATAATAGAGATTCGGGCGGTTGAAGGAGGAAATGAAAATCTTCGGATCCTGGAGGTTAAGATTTTCAATAATGTCGCTTTGAACTTTTGGTGTAGCCGTTGCTGTCAAAGCGATCATTGGAATGTCAGGGTTAATCTGTATCATCATTTCCCTTAACCGACGATACTCGGGGCGAAAATCATGACCCCATTCAGAAATACAATGTGCTTCATCTACGGCGAAGAACGAGATCTTAAGATCACTGAAGAACTCAAGATTCTCTTGTTTGGTCAAAGTTTCAGGAGCAACATATAACATTTTTGTCTTGCCCGTTAGCAGGTCATCGTGTACTTCTTTTATTTCTTTTTTGGTGAGAGTAGAATTTAAAAAGTGTGCAACAGAATCTATGTTGCTATAACTGCGGACAAGGTCCACCTGGTTTTTCATCAATGCAATAAGTGGAGAAACAATAATTGCCACCCCTTCACTTACCAATGCGGGCAATTGATAACACAAGCTTTTACCACCGCCGGTTGGTTTGATAACAAATGTATCATGACCGGCAAGAAGCGACTCAATGATCTTTTCCTGGTTGCCTTTGAACTTATCAAAACCAAAATGTTCCTGTAGCGCTTCGTGAAGGTCAAATTTCTTTTTAGGGGCAGTTTTGCCGTTTGTGGCCTTAACTGTTTTTTTTGCTGATGCTGTAGCCATTACTAAATCTTTTCGTCGTCTTTTTAAAAAGGATAGTTGATTAAGATACAGAAAATACCGTTGTTACATGCTGGTTTTTTTACACAAATGACAGCTTCTGTACGACTTAAATGGACTGGCGGGATTTATTAGCGGAGAAGGTATAGTCGATTTTTCTTTCCATTCATCCCGGTAATCGCTTCTTTCACCGATACCCTCAACAGACGATGCTTGCGAATTTACGAAAATTGTTTGCTTGATTGTTTACTAAAATGGTAAAGGTCAAACTATACCCATTGCAATGTGATGGTTTCATATCAAATCCTATAATTTTGCCCACTCAAATGAGCTCCTCAATAAAACAGATTGCGCTAAGGACTATTGAATTAGAGTCCCAGTCCATCAGCGGGTTATCTCAATATATAAATGAGGATTTTGTGAAAGCCGTAAATGCTATTGCGAAGAGTAGGGGCCGGCTGGTGATCAGCGGAATTGGAAAAAGTGCTGTCATTGCTCAAAAAATAGTTGCTACACTTAATTCGACAGGAACACCTTCAATTTTTATGCACGCTGCAGATGCTATTCATGGAGATCTTGGAATAGTGCAGCAGGAGGATGTGGTCATGATCATCAGCAAAAGCGGTGAAAGCCCGGAAATAAAAGTGTTGATACCGCTAATTAAGAATTTCAAAAATATTCTTATTGGGATGGTAGGGAGCATTGAATCTTATTTAGCAAGCCAATCTGATATAATTTTAAACACCACAGTGCCACAGGAAGCCTGTCCAAACAACCTGGCCCCCACAAGTAGCACAACGGCACAGCTGGTAATGGGCGACGCATTGGCAATTTGCCTGATGGAAATGAAAGGATTTAATAGCGATGATTTTGCCAAATTTCATCCAGGTGGAACACTTGGCAAAAAACTTTATTTAAGGGTTGCGGATCTTTATATAAAAAATGAAAAACCAAAACTGGCAAAAGACAGATCATTAAAAGAAGTTATTGTTGAAATTTCATCAAAGCGATTGGGCGCAACTGCAGTTGTTGACAATAATGATAATCTTTTGGGAATAATTACAGATGGAGACCTTAGAAGAATGCTGGAAAAAAATATTTCTTTGGACGGAGTAACTGCAGCAGATATAATGACGACAACACCTAAATCTATAGGCGCAGATGAATTAGCAGTTGATGCGCTGGACCTGATGAGAAAAAGATCGATCACACAATTAGTAGTGGTTGAAGACGGAAAATATCTTGGATTTATACATTTGCATGACCTGATCCGTGAAGGATTGATATAAAAGACATGAGCAGCAAACATAATTATGTAGCGATTATGGCCGGTGGTATCGGCAGTCGTTTCTGGCCAATGAGCCGCACAGCATATCCCAAACAATTTCTCGATATACTGAGTACGGGGAAGACATTGATTCAGCAAACCTATGATCGGTATAAAAAGCTGGTACCCGAAGAAAATATTTTTATTATAACATCAGCAGAGTATGTGCCGATAGTGAAAGAGCAATTGCCGAATGTTAAGGAAGAAAATATTCTTGGCGAGCCATCAAGAAAGAATACAGCGCCTTGTGTTGCCTATATTTCTTTCAAGCTTTTGAAAAAAGATCCGAATGCAAATCTTATTGTTGCTCCATCTGATCATTTAATAACAGAAACATCAGAATTTATTAAGACATCAAAGAAGGCACTGGATTTTGTAAACCATATTAATGCATTTGTAACACTTGGCATAAAACCAACCTATCCAAATACTGGTTATGGATATATTCAGCATGATACAACTGCAGCGGCGCCGGATATTTATAAGGTAAAAACTTTTACCGAAAAACCCAATGCTGAATTAGCGCAAACATTTATTGCAAGCGGCGATTTTCTTTGGAACGCTGGTATCTTCATATGGAAAGTAAAAAATATCGTTACCGCATTTGAAAAATATCTTCCCGAGATGTACGAAGTCTTTGTTGCGGAAAAAGAAAAATTCAATACAGAAGAAGAGAAGGGGGCCATAGAACAAATATATCCTCAGTGTACAAATATCTCTATTGATTTTGGCATTATGGAAAAGGCCGATAATGTGTATATCATTCCATCTTCTTTTGGGTGGAGTGATCTTGGTACATGGAACAGTGCATGGGATAATATGGAAAGAGATTATTTGGGGAATGCAGTTGCGGGAAAGAATGTGATGATCATGGATGCAACAAAATGCATGGTCCATGCAGAAAATGGTAAGCTTGTCGTTTTGCAGGGGCTGGATGATTTCATTGTCGTGGATACAAAAGACGCCTTACTTATTTGCAGAAAAGAAAAAGAACAAGAGATAAAGGAATTTGTTGCAGAGGTAAAGCGAAATAAAGGGGATAAGTACCTATAAGTGGTATCTGCAGTTCGATCCGGGTTTTATATTTTTAGTAAGAAATTATGGCTGTTCCTGTAAACAATATTCTATTCCTCGATATTGAAACAGTTCCTCAATATGCGGACTATAATTCTTTACCAAAAGACTGGAAAGAATTATGGGATACAAAAGCAAATTCTCTTTTAAAATATCACGAAGAAGAAACAAAAGAAACGATCTATCACCGGGCAGGCATTTATGCAGAGTTTGGAAAAGTCATTTGTATCAGCTGTGGGTTTATACAAGGAAATGGTGGCGGAAAGAAAATCATTCTTAAATCTTTCTTTGGTGAAAACGAGGCGGTTCTTCTTGTTGAATTTTGTGATATGTTGAATAAGTGGACCAATAGTGACGAAGCAAAATTTCTTTGCGCTCACAATGGGAGGGAGTTTGATTTTCCTTATCTATGTCGCCGGCTTATAGTAAATAATCTCTCGATTCCGTCCATTTTAAATGCCAGCGGTAAGAAACCCTGGGAAGTATGTCACCTTGATACACTTGAGTTATGGAAATTTGGAGATTTTAAAAGTTTTACCTCTTTAAATCTTTTGGCCCATACACTTGGTATTCCTACCCCCAAAGATGATATTGATGGAAGTAAGGTCTGGAGTGTGTATTGGAACGATAAAGATTTAAAACGCATCGTCAATTATTGCCAGAAGGATGTCGTTACTGTTGCTCAAATACTTTTGAAAATGCAGGGCGATTCGGGGGTAAAACAGGAAAACATTGAAATAAAGGCATAGGACCGTGAAATTTCAGCATTGTTTTTTCAGCCTTTGGTTCAGAACAATTATTTTTGCTGCCCCAATAAAGGAAGGTGCGGTAGCTCAGTCGGTAGAGCAAAGGACTGAAAATCCTTGTGTCGGCGGTTCGATCCCGCCCCACACCACTGGAAAGGCTCTGGTTAATTACCGGGGCTTTTTTATTTAATATATTAATCATCAGCATGAATTATGATCTTAATAATGAAATGTTTCGACTGGCTGCCGAGCTTGTAAACCAAAGTTCAAGGAATATTTTTCTGACAGGGAAAGCGGGTACAGGCAAAACAACCTTTCTTAAATACATAAGAGAAAATTGTCCCAAACAAATTGCAGTGGTGGCGCCAACAGGTGTAGCAGCGATCAACGCTGGCGGGGTGACCATGCATTCTTTTTTCCAATTACCATTTTCACCGTTTATTCCTGATGATTATGGATCTAATAAACAAAATGAAGAGACAACCAATAAAAATAGCCTTCTCAGTAAGCTGCGAATGACGACAGAAAAGAAAAAGATCTTACAAGAACTCGAGCTTCTTATTATAGACGAGATAAGCATGGTTCGTTGTGATATGCTCGATGCTGTTGATGTTGTATTGCGACATATTCGTCGCAAGCACAATGAACGGTTTGGAGAGGTTCAAGTTTTGTTTATTGGAGACATGTTTCAGTTACCGCCAGTAATAAAAGAACACGAGTGGCGATTGTTGAAAGATTTCTATAACAGTCCATATTTTTTTGACAGTCTGGTAATAAAAGAAGAGCCACCTGTTTATATTGAATTTGATAAAATATACCGGCAAAGCGAGTAGAAGTTTATTAGTGTTTTAAACCAGGTAAGGAATAATCAAATTGATGAAGATGGAAGAAGCTTATTGGAGAATCGATTTTCACCTGATTTCAGAAGAACTAAGGATGATGGATATATTATTCTTACAACACACAACGATAGGGCAAGAATTAAAAACGAAGCAGAATTAAATAGCCTTCCCTCTAAAACAGTTTCGTACCGAGCTGAGACAGAAGGGGATTTTCCAGAGTCGGCCTATCCAGCAGAAGAGCAACTGCTACTGAAAGTAGGATCACAGGTTATGTTTACAAAAAATGATGCAGAGAGGATTAAAAGATATTTCAACGGAAAAATAGGAATAGTAACATGGCTAGAGGAAGATAAAATTCTCATTCATTGTAAAGATGAGGCTGAAGAAATAGAAGTAAAAAAAGAAAAATGGGAAAACATTCGCTATACTGTTGATAAACAAAGCCGTCAGCTAAACGAAGAAGTTTTGGGCTCATTTTCTCAATATCCACTTCGACTTGCATGGGCGATCACAATACATAAAAGCCAGGGATTAACTTTCGAAAAAGTAATTATTGATGCTGGTGAAGCATTTGCGCCAGGGCAAGTGTATGTTGCGTTGAGCCGTTGCACAACATTGGATGGAATAGTTTTGCAAAGCCACATTAAGTCAACTAAAATGTTTTCTGATGAAAGGATTGTTCAGTTTTCTAAAACCAACTCTTCTAAAAAAGCGATAGAACAGGAATTACAACAATCGAAAAGGAACTATCAACTTAAAATACTTTTATCTCTTTTTGATTACCAACAAATTATTGCCGAAGCAGAAGTGCTGAATCAATATTTGTTAGAGAACAAGTCTCCTTTTAATGAAGAGTCAGAAGAATGGATTAATGGATTTTTAAATGAAATAACAAAACTACAGGCAACCGCCGAGAAATTTCAAAACCAGTTGAGATCAATTTTTAATCAGGAAGAGAATCCAGATACAAATGAATTGCTAAAAGAAAGGATGAATGCAGGTTCTGCTTACTTTCTAAAAGAACAAAGCCGGCTTAACGAATCAGTAACTAATTGTCCGGTAGTTACAGATAGTCGTCTTCATGCAAAAGAAGTAAACGAGACATTGAGGGAAATTTTTAGTAAGCTTTCAATAAAAAAATACTTGATAGAAAATCTTACCGGAGAGATTGATATTGAAAAATATCATAAAAGTAAGAAAGATTTTATACTGCCGCCATTCGGTGTAAATGCATATGCGGGAGAGGCAAAGCAACGAACCGATAGTCCTCACCCTGTGCTTCATCAACGATTAAGAAAGCTTAGGGATATTATTTGTTCAAAAGCGGATATACCAATTTATATTGTTGCAGGAACCAACACGCTGGATGAAATGGCCCGTTATTTACCAATGAATTTAACCGAGCTTAGAAGGATAAGTGGCTTTGGAGATGCAAAAACGGAAAAATATGGACAACAGTTTTTGGACATTATAATTGAGTATTGCAATGAAAAAAGTCTATCGTCATTGATTCACGAAAAAATTCCGAAGCGGGAGAAAAAAGTAACCGGGGGTGAAAAAAAGAATAAGATTAACACCAAAGCTGAATCGTTTAGATTATATAAAGAAGGAAAATGTGTGGAAGAAATTGCAAAAGAAAGAAATCTTACACAACAGACAATCGAGGGCCATCTTGCGCATTATGTTTCTACCGGAGATATAAATATTAGTGAACTTGTCAGCAGAGAAAAGGTTTTATTAATTGAACCAATTGCAAAAACGCTTTCGGGCAAATCATTAACTCCCATAAAAGAAAAACTTGGAAGAGAGATAAGTTTTGGAGAAATAAAGCTGGTAATTGCCTGGCTGGGATTCAAAGAAAATCAGCGGCCCATATAAACCATCAATATTTGAACATCGCTGGGATTAATTCCTGAAATTCGACTGGCTTGTCCCAGCGTTGAAGGCTTGATTTTCGAAAGCTTCTCCCTTGCCTCGTTACCCAAAGAAGAAATTTTTTTATAATCAAAGGATTCGGGGATTATCAAATTTTCAAGTTGACTCATTCTTTGAACAAGGTCATTTTCTTTTTCAATATAAACATCATACTTAATCTGTATAGAAGCTTGCTCAAGAGTATCTTTTGAAAAACAATTAAGCTCTTTTTTCAGGAAGGGCAGGCAATCGATCAAATCTTTTAATTCAATTTCGGGGCGCAATAATAATTTAGACGCTTTTTGTTTTTCTGCTATTAAGGCAGATGAAATTTTTTCAAAGAATGGATTGATTTCATCCGGAGAAACAGAAAGAGTGGTTAGAATATTTTTTATTTTTTCGACACCATCTCTTTTCGTTTTTACTTTTTCCATTCTTTCCTGCGAAGCAAGACCCAGCCTATAACTTAATTCAGTAAGACGTAGATCCGCGTTATCTTGTCTCAAAAGCGTTCTGAACTCTGCCCTTGAAGTAAACATCCGGTATGGCTCATTTGTACCCTTGCTGATCAAATCATCAATCAACACGCCAATATAGGCATCACTCCTTTTCAGAATTAGCGGCTCAAGATCTTTTGTTTTTTGATGTGCATTTATACCTGCTATTAAACCCTGGCAGGCGGCTTCTTCATATCCCGTGGTTCCATTTATCTGTCCAGCAAAGAATAGACCTTCGATAAGTTTTGTTTCAAGGGAATACTTCAATTGTGTTGGGGGGAAATAGTCATACTCTATTGCGTAACCGGGACGAAACATCTTGGCATTTTCAAACCCAACAATACTACGAAGTGCTTCGTATTGCACTTCTTCGGGAAGGGAAGTCGAAAACCCGTTAATGTAGACTTCAACAGTATTCCAGCCCTCCGGTTCAACAAATAGCTGATGTCGCTCCCTCTCAGCAAAACGATTTATTTTATCTTCTATGGAAGGGCAATATCTGGGTCCAATTCCTTCTATCCGGCCGCTAAACATAGGACTTCTATCAAAGCCTGTTTTTAGAATGTCATGAACCTTTTTGTCGGTATAAGCAATCCAGCAGCTCAATTGCTTTGTAGGCTTAGCTGTATCAAGAAACGAGAACCCAACAATCTGCTCATCTCCTGGTTGTTCTTCCATTTTAGTGTAATCCAAGCTCCTTCCGTCAACTCTTGGAGGCGTGCCCGTTTTTAGACGATCACTTTCAAAGCCAAGAGAAACTAACTGCTCAGTAATACCAAAAGCGGCTTTTTCCGAAATGCGCCCTCCTCCAAAGTTTTTATCTCCGATATGTACCTTTCCATTAAGAAAAGTTCCGTTA
>DASTZB010000261.1:0-14068 GCA_035764525.1 Chitinophagaceae bacterium
GCAATGACGGTTGGTCTTGCGCCCGTGATCGGTATTCCTCTTCCTTTTGTTAGTTATGGCGGAACTTCATTACTTACCAATACCATCCTATTATTTATTCTTATTCGTTTGGATGCTGACCGGCAGATGGTTTTACGCTAATTGCACTAATTAAGACTAATTAACTGAAATTCGTTTAATGAAAATTATCCCCTTAAGTGAAGGCACATTTACGATCGATAAAACAAAACTCTTTGTTCCTTTTGATGAGGATGTTCATGACCTGCAACAAAGACCACCGGGAAGTTTATTAGTAGAAATCCAACCATTCATTATTATCACTTCAAAGGATATTCTATTGCTTGATACAGGACTTGGCTTTGAAAAAAACGGACAACTACAAATACATAAGAATCTTGGTAATGCAGGCATTGATCCATCAGATATTACAAAAGTATTATTAACGCATTTGCATAAAGATCATGCTGGTGGAGTTTCAATGGGAACAGGCCATGAGCATTTAAGTTTTTCTAATGCAACTTTTTATTTGCAGGAGAAAGAATTGAAATTTGCTTTTGAAAAAGGGTTTCCTTCCTTTATTCCTGAAGAATTGGAACCATTAAAAAACTCAGACCATGTTGTTTTATTAAAAGATGATGAAGGAACGATTGATGATTACATTCATTATAAGATCACTGGTGCACATTCTCCCTACCACCAGGTCTTTTGGATCAAAGAAAATGATAAAACAATTTTCTTTGGCGGCGATGATGCCCCACAGCTTCAGCAAATGAAACATCGCTTTGTCGCCAAATATGATCATGATGGAAAAAAAGCAATGGAGTTACGTAGAAGGTGGTGGGAGCAAGGGCAGAAAGAGAAATGGACATTCTTATTTTATCACGACGTTAAAAACCCCATAACTGAATTTTAGAATTACGATTTTGGATTTATCAGAAGCCTATTACTTAAATATAAAATCTGAAATCTGCAATAAACAAAAAGGCCCGCCCTTACCAGGGCCGGCCGTTGCTAATCTATGAAAAACACCGAGATTAAATCCTATTGTATTAAAGTTCGGAAAGATTTATTGGGTCTTTCAGCTCTTCGTGCTTTGATCTGTTCTTCTCTCATCTCTTTGATCTCACGAATGAAAATGTCTTGTTGTTTGTAAACATCATTACTTCTTTTTTCTCCAACAATTTCACGAAACTCGGTGCGATAACGGATCCTTAGATCAACAATTTTTTGTTGTCTTATAAGAACATCATCTCTGTTTTCTTTCAGGGTTTGCCTCCATTCTGTGAAGTAACGGACAAAAACGGGAGTAAATCTTTCGGCCTCATTGCGGGTAAGACTAAGTCTCTTCTGGATGAACTCTCTCATCTTATCCCGTATTTTATCATTGTCATCGCCTTGTGCTTTTGAAGAAAAGCCAGCCAACAATGCAAGGGTTAATATGAGTAAAAACTTTTTCATTATTCGTTCATTGATCCATCTGTGTCATTATTTGATTCCAAAGCTACAGCATCGTTTAAAAATGCTTCAATCTCATTTTCGGGAACATCTTTCATCAATTCTTTTATTTCAGCTTTTTTAGCAGCATCACTTTCAGTATCCGCTTTTTCATTGCTATCATCGTTAGCTAATGATACGCATTCATCTAATTTATCTTTGTTTACATTCTTTACATTCTTTTCGATCCATGCCTGCGGCTTATCAACGGGATTAAGCTGTCGTGATTTAATAAACAACAAACCACCAATTACAACTATTCCAATGACAACTGCAGCAGCTGCTAAACGATACCATCTTTGTTTCGTTATTGATATAACTTTCGTTATTTCCTTTTCAACTTTCGTTTCGAGTGATTCAAAATATCCTGCAGGAACTGAATACGGATTCTTATTTTTTAAACTACGAAGCAGTGGTGATAAACTTTCAATCTCTTCTTTGCTTGCTTGTCCAAAGGATTCCTTTTGGAGGTAATCTTCCTGCTCGCTCATTTTCTTCAATACAGCTTCACTCAAATTTTGAAAAAACCCGGCAGGAACTGAATAAGGCAATTCTTTAGAAACATTGCTAAGTAAAGAAGATAAATATTTCAATTCATCTTTTGCATTAGAAGCTTCTAAAGCTTTTATACGATTTAGGATTTGGGTAGGAAGTCCCTCAAAATAACCATTTGGTACAGTATAGATATTTTGAGGGTTATAGTTTCCCAGGGAACTTTCTAGATCTTTTAATTCGTTTAATATGGTATTCCTGTTTTTCATTTTACCGGAATTAAGACGGCTTTCGGTCTTGTAAGTTTAATGATTCTTAATGTATTCCTCTATTTTTTTCACTGCATGGTGGTAACTGGCCTTCAGAGCTCCCTCGCTGGTTTCCAACACTCTACTCATTTCTTCGTAGGGCATTTCATCGTAATATCTTAGTTGAAATACGATTCTTTGTTTTTCAGGAAGTTGCTGTATGCCTAATTGAAGTTTCCACTCCAGTTTATTACCGTCAAAATCCCGGTCAGCTTTTATCTTGTTTTCCAGCCCACTTTCCACATCACTTAGAGACACCGCGGCCCTTTTCTTTTGCTGTTCCAAAAAAGTTAAACACTCATTGGTTGCCACCCGGTAGAGCCATGTATAAAGCTGGCTGTCTTCACGGAAATTTTCAAGCCCGTTCCAAACCCTGATCATCACATTTTGGAGTACATCATTTGCATCATCATGATCAACAACCATGCGGCGCAAATGCCAGTATAATTTTTCCTGGTATTTTTTAATTATGGAGGTAAACGCCTTTTCCTTTGTAACCGGGTTACGGAATTCTACTAGCAATTCACTATCGCTTAAGGTTGTCAGGGCCATTTGGTTCGGTCTTTAATCAGGTTTAGAATATTGGAATACGGAAGCGTTTAACCTGTTCAACAGTATAAAAATATAATTTTTTATTTGTTATACCAGCTTTGCTACCCCGCTAGATCTTTTGTTACGATGCACAGCTTGCACAGAGCGAAGCGAAGTGTTCAGGTTTTAGTAATTCTATTAAAAAAAAACCGTCGCTTTCGAAGCAACGGTTAAGCATAGGAATATTTTTTTGAAAACTATTTTTTCGCCATCACCTTCTCTGCAGCTGCAACAATATCTGGTACATCCAATCCATATTTCTTGAGTAATTGTGCGGGAGTACCACTTTCGCCAAATGTATCTTTTGTTCCAACATATTCTATTGGAATAGGATAATTCTTTGCTGCACATTGTGCAATTGCATCACCTAACCCTCCAATTATATTATGTTCTTCAGCAGTAACCGCACATTTTGTCTTGCGAATTGAATTAATGACCGCAGCTTCATCAAGTGGTTTTATTGTATGAATATTTATTACCTCAACACTGATCCCTTTTTCTTGTAATATCACACCAGCTTGTATAGCATTCCAAACTAAATGACCACATGCAAAAATTGAAACATCAGTTCCTTCAGAAAAAAGTTGTGCTTTACCAATTTTAAAATCTTCTGGCTTTGTGAATATTGGCCAAACAGGTCTTCCAAATCTTAAATAAACCGGGCCAACATATTCAGCAATGGCCATGGTTGCCACTTTCGTTTGATTATAATCACAAGGAACAATTACTGTCATGCCCGGTAACATTTTCATCAAACCAATATCTTCAAGGATCTGGTGAGTAGCGCCATCTTCGCCTAAGGTAACTCCTGCATGCGACGCACATATTTTTACATTCTTACCTGAATAAGCTACTGACTGACGGATCTGATCATACACACGACCAGTTGAAAAATTTGCAAAGGTTGTTGTAAAAGGAATTTTTCCGCCTATAGTTAATCCTGCGGCAATACCCATCATGTTTGCTTCAGCAATACCGCACTGAAAGAATCTGTCAGGAAATTCTTTTATGAATTGATTCAATTTTAGTGAACCAGCAAGATCGGCAGTAAGCGTAACAATGTTTGAATTTTTTCTTGCAGCTTCAACAATGCCATCGCCAAAACCACTGCGGGTATCTTTATTGCCAGTAGATTGAATTTCTTTAAGCATGTTTGATTTTTGTTCCATCACTTCCATAACTTATCGATGTGGGTTGGCGCAAAAGTAAGGGGAATGAGTGAATGGTCAATAATGTGAAAATACTAATTCAACCCGCCGGGCTTTCCTGAAAATACCTTCTCATCTGCCTTCAATCGTTGCTCCCATTTCCAGGCAGTAGCAACCATATCATCAAGACTATATTTTGGTTCCCAGCCCAACGCCTTTCTTGCAAGATCGTTGCTGGCATAAATTGATATTACATCTCCCGGTCTTCTTGGCCCGATCGTATAATTCAATTTGATATTATTTACCCTTTCAAATGCCTTGATCGCTTCCAACACTGTTACACCATTGCCAGATCCAAGGTTAAATACTTCGCATTGAGATTTATTTTTTCCTTCGGCTACATAATCCAACGCCAATGTATGAGCATGAGCGATATCACATACATGAATAAAATCTCTTACACAACTTCCATCACGGGTTGGATAATCATCACCATAAACGATCATTCCCGGCAATTTTCCAATCGCAGTTTGTGTAATAGCAGGGAAAAGATTCTGTGGTTTTCCAACCGGCATTTCACCAATAATGGCCGAAGGATGTGCGCCTACAGGATTGAAGTATCTTAAAAGAATACATTTAGTTGATGAACTCTTTGCAAACTCATTTACTATTTGCTCACCCATTTGTTTGGTATAACCGTATGGTGACTCTGCTGGTTTAGGTAAGGTGGCTTCAGTAACGGGACTTGTATCTGGCATGCCATAAACAGTACATGAGGATGAAAAAACAAACCAGGGAATTTCAAAATCCTGTACGCATTTTAAAAGATTGATCAAAGAGTATAAGTTGTTTTCAAAATACATTAGTGGCTGCTCCACAGATTCACCCACCGCTTTATAAGCGGCAAAATGGATAACGCCTCTTATATCTGTATTTTCCTGGAAGATGGCAAATGTGTCATCAAAATTGCAAAGATCAACTTTATAATTTTTTATTGTTTGCCCTGTGATCTTTTCCACTCTTTCCAGCATGCTGGCATGGGACCTTGAATTATTATCAACCGAAATAACGTCGTAGCCATTTTCTATAAGATCAACCAATGTATGAGAGCCAATATATCCGCAACCGCCTGTAACAAGAATTTTCACCATGAACAAAAGAGTTTATTCATGCAAAAATCGGAAAAAGAGGAGAGATAAGCTTAGAAAAAAAGTTTGACGATGGAATAAACACCGGCTGCCAATAATCCACTAACAGGAATAGTTAATATCCAAGCCCAAAGGAGATTCACTGTTACGCCCCAGCGAACGGCGGATAATCTTTTTGTGGCACCAACTCCCATGATTGCTCCTGTAATAGTATGAGTTGTACTTACAGGGATTTTTAATGCTTCAGTAACGAACAAAGTAATTGCGCCAGCAGTTTCAGCCGCTACACCTTCAAAAGGAGTAACCTTTGTAATTCTCGTCCCCATCGTCTTTACAATTTTCCATCCGCCACTCATTGTTCCGATCCCAATAGCTGCATAACAAGCTATCGGTACCCAGACAGGCATGTGCTTAAAATCGGGAATTGTTCCACCAGCAATCAATGCAGCAGTAATGATCCCCATTACTTTTTGAGCATCATTACCCCCATGACCAATACTAAAAGCGGCTGATGACACAAGTTGTAATCTTCTAAACCATTGATTAGATCTGTTAGCATTTAATGTATTCAGATAGAATGTAAAGACAGCCATGATAACTAAAATAAATGCCAATAATATCCACTTAAAGTTTTTTGAATAGAAGATTACCTTCATTACAGAAGATTCGTAATGAGTAGTTAATTTGGCGGCATCAAACTCAAGATTTTTATACAAAAAAAGACCCACCAAAAATATGATCACTATTGATATAAGTTTAGGAATGTAGCCTTTTCTAAATGAATTTAAGAACCACAAAGAAATTATCAAAGCCATTATCATTCCTACAACAGGTGCCAGGAAAATAAAACTTGCCGTTTTTAAAATTATTGCGCTATTAATTGTACTAAATCCTCCGTGAGCAATAGCGGCCCCAGCAAATCCGCCGATCAATGTGTGTGAAGATGAGGAAGGAATTCCGAACCACCAGGTAAGCAGGTTCCACGAAATTGCAGCGATCAGGCCTGAAAAAATAACCACCATCATATTGGATTGTGTGATCATCTCACTATGCACTGTTTTTGCAACAGTATCGGCTACGCCATGATCTTTAAAAATAAAAAAGGCAGCGGAATTAAACAAAGCAGCCCACAACACTGCCTGGAAAGGAGTTAGCACTTTGGTAGAAACAATAGTAGCTATTGAATTGGCTGCATCATGAAAACCATTAATAAAATCAAAGATCAATGCCAGTGCTATGATAACTATTAAGAAGGTGGTCATAAATTTAATTTGCAAATGAGCCGATTTGCAAATGTGCTAATGAAGATTTACTTATTGGCTAATTTGCACATTTGCATATTTGCACATTCTTTAAGCGTATTTGATAATGATTGACTCAATAACGTTTGCAGCATCTTCACATTTATCGGTGGCGATTTCCATCACCGTATAAATTTCTCTTTTCTTTATAACTTCTTTTGCATCGGGCTCTGTTTCAAACAGTCTTTCAATACTCATATCAAACACATCGTCTGCCTGGTTCTCCAAACTATTGATCTTGACAAGCGATTCAGTAACCAGCCGCAGGTTTTTCATATCCCTGAGAGATGTAACTGCATTACTCACTAATCCGGCACTTTGATCAATGATCTCTGCTAATTTTTGTATACCGAGATCATTAGGGTTCACTTTATAGAAATTTATTTTTTTGGCAGCTGCATAAATTGTATCAGCAATGTCATCAAGCGAAGTGGCGAGGTAATGAATATCTTCCCTGTCAAAAGGAGTAATAAAGTTTCTTCCTAACTCGGTAAATATGTTATGCGTCAGTTCATCATTGGCGTGTTCAAGGTCTTCAATCTGATTAATGATCGCGGTCCTTTTGTCAAAATCTGGTTCTGACACTAATGCCCTTAGTTTGTTTCCCATTGAGGCTGAATTAGTAGCCACTTTTTCGAATAACTCATAAAATACCCTGTTCTTGGGAACAAATATTTTCATGATTGAATTTAAGCCTGCCATAATAATTTTTTTATTGTTTACGAAGATACCCGGTCGGGTAAAGGTTGATTATAATAAAAGCAGAATTAATATAAACTTAATATAGAGGTAACGATTTCTTAAACACCGGGTAACAGAAATTTATTAACGCTGAAACTAACTTGCAACCCATTATTACCCAAGTATTAAAAAATTATTACTCAATGATTAAGTTTTGGCCAGGCAGTTCAATATTCGTTGCAATTACACTCTTGTTATGCTCCAAAATAAATGCACAACGGTATCTAACTGATATAGATTCTTCTTTCTTTATAAAAGACACTGTCAGGCCACTGATTAAAAGGTTTGAAAATATTAATATATCAGGATATATGCAGCCACAATTCCAGGTGGCAGAAGCCGATGGTGCGCCATCTTACGAAGGAGGAAATTTTTCGCAATACTCCAGCAGCAGGTTCATGTTGCGGAGAGCAAGAATTAAGATCGATTACCTTTTAAGAACACAGGACCGTATGCCAAAAGTGTTGTTTACTTTCCAGATCGACGCAACTGAAAGAGGTGTAATAGTGCGGGATATGTTTATAAGACTATTTGAAACAAAAAAGAATACCCTTGCAATGACTGCTGGTTTTTTTGCAAGACCTTTTGGATTTGAAGTTAATCTTGGTTCTTCTTATCGGGAAACTCCAGAACGTGGAAGAATGTCACAGATTTTGATGCCTGGTGAACGGGATCTGGGAGTAATGTTCTCCTTCGAACCACAAAAAAAAGATCATAAACTCTATCATTTCAAATGGGATGCTGGATTTTTTAATGGACAAGGCCAATCTGGTGCTACAGATTTTGACAGTCATAAAGATTTTATCAGCCGGCTTACAATGAAGCCATACACATTTAATAAATCAGAAATAGGTGCAGGTCTATCTCTACTTAGAGGAGGATGGAAAAATGGAACTAAATATGTTTATGAAATGGGAACTGCTCCGAATGGCGATAAAGTTTTTGTAGCAGACTCTTCCGAATCTAATCTTGGTACATCTGCCCCACGTCATTATTATGGCGGCGACATCCAATATAAGATTCATCACAAATGGGGCGAAACAGAATGGCGGGCCGAATACTGGTTCGGTACTCAACCCGGCTCTGCTTTAAGTACGACTAATCCAGGAACATTACCCAATACAAATGGTGTACCTTCGCCTACTTATGTTCGTCACTTCAACGGCGCCTTTTTCTATTTTCTTCAGAATATTATCAATTCAAAACACCAGTTGGTGGTTAAATATGACTGGTACGATCCGAATATTAAAGTGAGTAAATCAGAAATTGGAAAACCAGGGACTAATTTAACATCAGCTGATATTAAGTTTTCCACTCTTGGAGTTGGTTACGTTTATCATTTTAACCCGCAAACCAAGATCACATTTTACTATGATATTGTAGAAAATGAAAAAACCCAATTAGCTGGTTATACAACGGATCTGAAGGATAATATATTTACTTGCCGACTACAATTCAGGTTCTGAGATCACTTAACATTAAGGTAATATTCCCGTCACAATACCATAACCGGCCATTAACAAGTGCATAATACCCGGGTATCACTTTTGCGTCGTAATTAATACGCAAATGAAAAGATACCTGCTTATAATTTTGGCCCTGTTTGGATGGATCATTACAGCTTCTTCACAAAATGAAAAACTTAGTGGGAAAGTACTGAATGCCAAAAATGAACCCATTGTTGGTGCCTCTATAAGATTTGAAGAATCAAACACTGGTGCTATCTCAGGTGTTGATGGCAGTTTTACCCTCACTCTTGCAATTGGAAAAAAATATACTCTCATTATTTCTTCAGTTGGATATAAAACAAAAAACATTCAGCATGTGGAAGTAGTGTCAGGACAAGCAAATGAACTGCAAGTATTATTGGTGGAATCAGATCAGAATACATTAGGTGGAGTTACTGTAACTGCCAATGCTTCGACGGCCAGAAAAGAAACAGCTGCCGCGTTGATACAATTCCAAAAAAATACAAACACAGTTGCTTCAGTTATTTCTGCAGAAGCAATCAGGCGTTCACCAGATAAAACTACCGGCGAAGTATTAAAACGCGTACCGGGAACGAGTATCATGGAAGGAAGATTTATTGTTGTAAGAGGGCTGGCAGACAGGTACAACCAGGCAATGATCAATGGAATTTTATTAACCAGCACGGAACCTGATCGCAAAACATTTTCATTTGATCTTATCCCCGCAAAAATGATCGATAATATTATTATCAATAAAACATTTGTTCCAGAGTACCCAGGGGAATGGGCCGGTGGCCTGATACAGGTTAACACAAAAGATATTCCGACAAAAAACTTTTTCAATATAGAAATAGGAACGGGCTATAATACACAATCTACTTTTAAAAGTTTTTACAAAACTCCGGGTGGAGACCTGGATTGGTTAGGTATTGATGATGGCACCAGAGGATTTCCAAAAGGATATACAACGAAAAGTGAATTCAGCATTCTAACAGCTTCTGCAAAAACAGCTATTGGTAAAGGCATGAGTAATGCCTGGGCTGCAACTGCAACAACTGCTCCATTAAATATGGCGTTTCAGGCGAATGGTGGTTTCAATACAACATTGTGGAGGAAAAAACTGGGTGGAACATTCGCTATAATTTATGGCCAATCAAATAAAAACTTCCAGATCCAAAACAGGCGTAACGTAATTGATCTCAATTACAATACAACAATAGAAACCGATATCCATGATCAGCGTTATGCAAAGGAAATATTTGCAGGCGCACTGGGTAGCCTTTCCATTCAATTGAATCCATTGAACAGGATCTCGCTTAAATCGATTATAAATGTAAATACAAACAATTTTTATACACAGCGCAATGGTACTGATGTAAGCAGAAATGATAGCTACTTAAAAGGTTCAGAAGCTACTTTCAAAGAAAATGTTTTCTTTACAACGCAGCTTACAGGTGAACATAGTCTTGCAAAACCTCTTACACTGAAATGGTACGGTGCATTTAATATTCTTGATGGATATATTCCTGATCAGCGTCGCTTAGTTTATTCAAGAGTGAATCCAAATGACCCCTGGCGTGCAGTTATTGCTAATTCACTTTCACAACAAAGCGGCGGTCGTATTTATCAAAGCCTCAGTGATTATATCTATACAGGCGGCGGAGATCTTGCTTATAAATATAATTGGCTGGGTCAAAAGCAAACAGTGAAAGGTGGATATATGTTCCAAATAAAGGACAGGCTGTATGATGCTGTACTTTTTGCAAATAATCTTCACGCCGACAATGATGTTTTGAGACAATTATCTGACGGAGAAATTTTCCGCCCTGAGAATTTCGGAGATGGGTCTATTAACAGCAATCTTTTTGCCTTTGATGCGCTTATAGGTAAAACGTACCGTTATATCGCCAATACAATATTAAATGCCGGGTATATTCAATCAGATAACCAGTTTACAGAAAATCTAAGAGTGGTGTGGGGACTAAGAGTGGAGGATTATGATCAGCTGATAGGAAGTGTGAAAGCTTATGACGAACGCCATACTCATAAAAGAGTTACAGATTTTCTTCCGGGGTTGAACGCAACCTGGAAATTTAATAATAAAACAAATTTGAGATTATCGGGCTCTCAAACTGTAGTTCGTCCCGAGTTGCGTGAACTAGCTTCTCTCAATCTTTACGATTTCGAATTGAATGCTTCTGTTCAGGGTAATCCAAACCTTGAAAGGACAAAAGTTATTAATACTGATCTGCGCTATGAGTTATATCCTGCATCCGGAGAAGTATTTACTGTCGGTGTTTTCTATAAACACTTTGATAAACCAATCGAGCAATTACTGAATGAAGGCGGTGGCGGTGCTAGTACATTCTCTTATCAGAATCCTGAACAAGCTTATGCATACGGAGCGGAGTTGGAATTCCGCAAAAGACTAACATTTATAAACGGGTTGAAAAATTTTACTCTACAGGGCAACGTCGCTTATATCTATAGTCGTGTTACAGATCTTGGGTTTGATCTTGACAGATCATTACAAGGTCAGTCTCCTTACGTTTTAAATTTTGGGTTGTTGTACGACCTTGAAAAAGCGGGTTTCAATGCAACACTTCTATTTAACCAAATTGGGGAAAGAATTTACCTGGTTGGGGATAAATCTGCCGGTGCAGGCACCCCAGACACTTATGAAGCCCCTCGTCCTTTATTCGATCTGCAGTTTGCCAAAAAGTTTCTGCATAAAAAAGCAGAATTGAAATTGAGCATTTCCGACCTACTTAATCAAACGCAATATTTCTATCAGAATACAAACGACAAAAAGACATTCCAGAAAGAAACCGATGCTTATCGTTTTACTCGGAAAGCAGGAACGACCTATTCAATCACCTTTAATTATTCTTTGTAAACTCTTTTAAAAAATAAAAAATGAAAAAGAACATCTTCAATTTGGTAGCCATTTCAGCAGTGTTAATTACAAGCTGCAGGAAAATTGAAATGGATGGAGAAAAGGAAGTCATTATCGTCAATGGTGGCGGCGGTGGTGGTACAACGGGCCAGACAATTACAGTTTCAGGACGGATTAATGCTGACACTACTTTTCGTAAAGCCAACACTTATATTCTCAAAGGACTTGTATATATAACAGGCAATCATACACTCAGTATCGAGCCGGGTACCGTTATAAAAGGCTCATTTAGTGGATCTGATGTAGCTGCATTGATCATTACCCGCGGGTCAAAAATAAATGCAGGTGGTACTGCCACAGAGCCGATCATATTTACTTCTGCTGCACCAAATCCTCAATCTGGCGATTGGGGCGGAATTGTTCTTTGTGGTAGAGCAAGTATCAATGCCAGCTATAACGGTATCAACGGTCTTTACCAGGTAGAGGGTGGTATTGATAATGCAAATGGCGATGGTCTTGCAGGTTCAGGAGATGGAAACCCGGCAACTACTCCGGTTGATAATGATAACTCAGGAGTTTTGCAATATGTAAGAATCGAATATGCTGGTTATGCCTATCAACCGGATAAAGAGATCAACAGTCTTACAATGGCATGTGTTGGCAGTGGAACTACAATAGATCATATAGAAGTAACCTATGCAAAAGATGATGCTTATGAATGGTTTGGCGGCACAGTGAACTGCAAATATCTGATCGCATATAAAACCCAGGATGATGACTTTGATACAGATAATGGCTTCAGCGGAAAAGTTCAGTTTGGTTTGGTAATGCGTGATTCTGTAATTGCTGATATTTCAACATCAGAGGCATTTGAAAGTGATAACAATGCCAGTGGCACCATGGCTACACCAAAAACAAAAGCGATATTCAGTAATATAACTGCTATCGGGCCTCGTGCTACCTTAAATAATATTGGAAGTTCATTATTTCGTTGTGGCGCTCAGATAAGACGCAACTCAGCCATTTCAATTTTCAATTCAGTTATTATGGGTTGGCCGCAGGGCATTTTGATCGATGCAACAACAGGTACTTCTACAGCATTGAATATTGAAGACAGCACTTTGCGTATACGCAATGTTACATTGGCGGGTAATACTGTTAATCTTAAATTCTCCGGTACGGCTGGTGCATCAATAACATCTGATGCTACATTGACAACCTGGTTCACCAATTCTTATTATGGCAATGATCTTTTATTGAATGCATCTGATGCAAAACTGATCCAGCCATTTAATTATACAGCTCCTGATCCTACGCCTTTTGCAGGAGCAAATGGCAATCAAAGGATACTTTTAGCTGCTGATTTCAATGATCCAAAATTTACCGATGATCTTTTCTTCGACAAGACAGCAACTTTCAGAGGAGCCGTAGCTCCTGCAGGTCCGCTTGCAAGCTGGTGGAAAGGATGGACAAAATTTAATTATAATTAATAAATCAAAAACCATTAACCCAATTGTGAAAGCCGGTTTTAGAACCGGCTTTCAGTTTTCCACAATTAACACATTGGTAATTGACCTATAACATTGGTATAATAATTGTAATTCAACTTGCATTCAGTTCTTATCCATCCAATATATATACAAGATCCCGGATCGGTTCTCCGGGGTTAGTAAGTTGATTCCTCATGCAGTTACCTCCCGATCTTATTGGGAGGTTTTTTATTTGCCAAATTGATCACGAATAACCCCAATATTAAGTTTTCATTACTTCTTTATTAGGGGGATGACTGAGAAATTATATAAACTATATTCATTGTCCTTTAAAGAAATTACATATGAATCGGATCAGTTATAAAAAAACGTCAGGCCAGGATATTTATCAATTAAGAGAAAACGATGAAACCGTACTTGAGATCAACTACAAGCCTGAAACGCATATTGCAAGAGTTGAAACCAATAATGAACGAAGAGCACTTATTATTGAAAACGAAGGATTGTTGCGTATAAAAATGGTAGTTAAGAATGAGTATGGTGTTCGCATTGGTTCGCTTACATACGATAACTTTTCTGATTCTCATGGTTCGGTTGGGATCGAAGATTGCCGGTTTCGATTCATTATTCAGCATGAACCAAAACCGGAACTGCATATTCATAAGGGTTCAAAACACAACCTTATTTATAGTTGCGATCTATCTTTTGATGATGATCATTCAAAGGAAATAAGATCATTGTCGGCTTCATCTATTATAGCGGTTTCATGGTATTTATTTTTGAAAGGTGTTGGCACGGAAAAAGCTGTTTTCACTGGGGTAAATATTTTATAATCCCCGACGCTTTCAACTTATTTTCAAACATCGCGTTTCTTACGGGATTTTTTATTACTAACTTTAAAAAATGAGATCCTTTTTATTCATAACAGTTTCTGTTATTTTATTCTGTAGTTGCAAACAATCCGCTATCAAACAAAGCTTTTCTTCTGCA
>DASTZB010000262.1:0-6828 GCA_035764525.1 Chitinophagaceae bacterium
TTGTTATTTTTTGAACCACCTTATTAATGTTAATTCACTGCTATGTCTGCTAATTTAAAAACTATTGGAGGCCGATCTAAATCGCTTCTTTATTTCCTGCTTTCATTTATAGTTGCTTTTATCTTAACCTTATTACTAAAAGAACCTTCTTTTACCACCACGCAGGTGTATGTGCTTTTCATTTTATTCTTTGCCATGGGTCTCTGGTTTACGGAAGCAGTTCCTCCATTTGCAGTTAGTATTCTAATTATAGCATACCTGGTTTTTATGCTGGGAAATAAAAATCTCAATCCATCTTCTGAAAATATTGAAAAGTATGTCACCACTTTTTCCAGTAGTGTGATCTGGCTCATGCTCGGAGGCTTTTTCCTGGCTGCTGCAATGACGAAAACCAAATTGGATGAAGCATTATTCAGATTTACACTGAAAATTTCGGGCTCCAGTCCAAGAAAGCTGCTCATCGGGTTAATGACAACTACGATGATCGCCTCCATGCTGATGTCAAATACTGCCGCAACAGCTATGGTGGTCGCTTCTATCATGCCTTTGTTGAATGCGCTTGGAAATAAATCGGGAGTATCAAAAGCATTACTATTGGGTGTTCCTATTGCGGCAACAACCGGGGGAATGGGTTCCATTATTGGAAGTCCACCAAACCTTATTGCCGTTGGTGCATTGGAAAATATTGGTATCAATGTATCATTCCTTGACTGGATGATCTATGGATTGCCTATTGCCCTGGCACTTACCGCTATCAGTTGTATCGTGCTGATCAAACTTTTTATAAAAGACAATACACCGATCTCTCTCGATTTTCTGCAGGATGACAAAATTGAAAGAACAAATGAAGAGAAGACACAACGCATCATCGTTTTAATTATCATCATTGTAACAGTCTTATTATGGTTGACAACAACAATTCACGGAATAAAAGTCGGAGCTGTATCAGCTGTACCTCTTGTATTCCTTACACTTACCGGTATTTTAAAAAACAAAGATGTGCAGGGACTTCCCTGGGATACACTTTTATTGGTTGCCGGGGGATTGTCACTTGGAATGGCCCTGCAGAATTCTGGTTTATTGGAGCACTATGCACAACAAATGCGCAACATAAAGGTTCATTATATCATTCTCATGTTCATCTTAGCTTACATGACGATGGCTTTCTCAAATGTGATGAGCCATACTGCCACCAGTACCGTTCTGATCCCTCTCGGTATAGCAATACTTATCGGGTTTGAGTTGCAAATTGCGATCGTCATCGGGCTTGCTGCCTCGACTGCATTGTTCCTTCCGGTCTCCACACCTCCTAATGCTATTGCATACAGCACCGGATTTTTGAAGATCTCTGATTTCAGGATCGGCGGAATTGTGGTTGGTTTGCTTGGGCCCCTTCTGGCAATACTTTGGGTGCTTTTGATAACTTAGAGTTCTTTAAAAACAATTTGAAAAAATGACAGGTAAGTATCGATTTTGAGATACATACCTTAGTCAGAAATAATTATCAAAAACCATTAACCATGAACAATAATATTGCTGATTTTTTAAAAAAAAGGGTTAGCCTTTTTGAGAATCTTCCCGAAAATAAATTGACTGAAATACTGCAGGGCTCGAGAATAGCATCTTATGAACCCAATGAAGCAGTTGTCAGGTTTGGCGAAGATGCAGACTTTCTTGGTGTTTTACTGAAAGGCAAATTATTTGCATCAGTTATATCAGATCATGGCTCACGTACCACGATCGGGCACATTGAGGAAGGAGCTACTTTCGGCGAAATGGCTTTAATGAGTGGCGATAAAACAGTAGCTGATATAATTGCAGAAACAAATAGCCAGGTGTTAAGAATTCCTGTTGAGATCTTAAAATCAGTTATCCTTACCGAGCCAAAGGCTCTACAAAAACTTTCAAAGACCGTTGCCGAACGCTTTAAAGAATTGACAGCAGATCCGCAAAAGGCTGCGGCAGCATTTCGTCAAAGCAATGATCCATACGGATTGCAACTAAAAGGAGAAAGACCCGAGAAAATACTTGTGATCAATTGTGGTTCATCATCGTTGAAATATTCTTTCTTCGATTCGGAAAATGAATCAAACACTGCTCGCGGTCAGGTTGAACGTATCGGTATTGCAGGAACACGTCTTATTCATAAAGGAAAAACAGGTGAAGTGAAACGTGAACTTCCAGGAAGTGGATTTGAAGATGCGTTGAAAGCAATGCTGGAAGAGCTTATAAAAAAAGACAGTGGCGTTATTCGTGATCCATCGGAGATAACTGTAGTTGGTCATCGGGTAGTTCATGGTGGCGAAAAATTCAGCGAAGCAGTTGTTATTGATGATGAAGTTCTCAAACATATTGAAGCCTTAAGTCATCTTGCACCATTGCACAATCCTGTAAATGTTATTGGGATCAAGGCAGCGCAACGAATTTTTTCTGCAGTTCCTCATGTTGCTGTTTTCGATACAGCATTTCATTCTACGTTGCCATCGTATGCTTATTTATATGGATTGCCATACGAATATTATGAAAAAAAAGGAATACGTCGTTATGGCTTTCACGGAAGTTCACATTCCTATGTTTGTCTCAAAGCTGCCCAGTATTTGCAAAAGCGGGTTAATGAATTGGAGATCGTAAGCTGTCATTTGGGTAATGGCGCTTCACTTTGTGCTATTGATCATGGCCGTTCAATAGATACAACGATGGGTTTTACTCCCGGTGAAGGTCTGATCATGGGTACACGTTGTGGCGATCTTGATCCGGGAGTAGTAACTTATCTCGAACGTGAAGCAGGAATGAACGGTGAACAGATCGATCAGTTACTGAATAAACAAAGTGGTTTACTCGGACTTTCTGGAATTTCAGGTGATATGCGTGAAATTGAAAAAGCTGCTATGGACGGAGACATAAGAGCATTAATAGCAGGTAAGGCCTTTACTTACCGTGTACGAAAATATATCGGTGCTTATCTCGCAGCCATGGGCGGCATGGATGTTCTCATCTTTACTGGTGGAATTGGACAAGGTAGTGCGGTTGTTCGTTCACTTGCATTACAAGGGTTGCAATGCATGGGCATTCATCTCGATGATCAACGCAATCGCGAAGCAAATGGATTCTCCGAGATCTGTCGAATTTCAACCGATGATTCTCCTGTTACAATACTCATAGTACCTACAGATGAAGAGAGAATGATTGCCCGCGAATCACTTCGTTCTTTGAGTCGTTCATATCTTAAACAAATAGTAGAAGCCCGGCAGAAAGAACAATTCCTCATAGAAGTCTCAGCACATCATATTCATTTATCGCAGGAACATGTTGAAGCACTTTTCGGAAAAGGCCATCAGCTAACTAAGAAAAGTGATCTTTCACAACCCGGCCAGTTTGCATGCGAGGAACAGCTCACTATTGTTGGACCCAAAGGCGAAATTGGAAGAGTTCGTGTATTAGGACCAACAAGAAAAGAAACACAAGTAGAAATTTCGATGACAGAACAGTTTAAACTCGGCATTCATCCACCTATTCGAGAATCAGGAGATTTACAAGATACACCCGGCTGCATACTGAAAAGTTCTGCCGGATCAGTGCAACTTGAGAAAGGAGTTATTTGCGCTTTGCGCCACATACACATGACTCCTGCTGATGCATTGCGCTATGGCTTAAAAGATAAATCAACTGTGCATGTTCGTGTTCCTGGTGACCGTGAACTTGTATTTGGCGATGTGCTCATTCGTGTAAATCCAAACTACAGCCTTGCAATGCACATAGACACTGATGAAGCAAATGCTGCTCACCTGCAAACAGGTGCACAAGGATTTATTTACGGAATTCAAAACCAGGATTAGATCACAAAAGCGAAGCCACTAACCAAATAACCTATAAAGAAACAATATGAAAGAATCCATTGGCTATTCATTATTGCGTAATCCCCGTAAGAATAAAGGGACTGCTTTTACTGTGGAAGAAAGACAGAAATATGGATTAACTGCACTATTGCCCGATATGGTAGAGACCATGGAAACACAGATCCGTCGGGTGCATGTGCAACTCGACAATTTTGAACTTCCGATCCAGAAATACATTTATTTAATGGGATTGCTTGATAGCAATGAGACATTATTTTTTAAAACCATTACCAGTGAACCGGCCAGGTATTTACCGCTGGTCTATACACCCACAGTTGGTGAAGCATGTGAAAGGTTTGGGCATATTACAAGACAGGCAAGAGGACTATTTATTTCTATTGATCAAAAAGATAATATTAAAGAGTTGCTTCAAAACTGGCCTGTTAAAGATGTTCGTTTTACAGTTGTTACAGATGGTGAAAGAATTTTAGGCCTTGGTGATCTTGGAATTTGCGGTATTGGAATTCCTATTGGCAAATTGATCTTATATACATGTTGCGCAGGCGTGCCTCCGGAATATACATTACCTATTGTATTGGATGCGGGAACCAACAATGAAGCATTTCTCAATGATCCGCTTTATCCCGGGTTAAAGAAGAAAAGAGTTAGTGGTAAAGAATTTGATGATTTTATAGAAGCGTTTGTTATTGCGGTTAATGAAGTGTTTCCAAAGATCTGTATCCAATGGGAAGATTTTGGTGGTAAAGACGCCATCCGTATTTTAGATAAATATCGTGACAGGTATTGCAGTTTCAATGATGATATACAGGGAACAGCTGGAGTTGGTACTGCAGGTATTATTACAGCAAGCCGGTTTTCCGGTAAACCTTTTACTGAACAACGCATTCTTTTCCTTGGAGCTGGCGCAGCAGCATTTGGAATTGCAAGCATGCTTGTACACAAATTTCAAAAGGATGGACTTAGTAAAGAAGATGCATTGCGACGTGTTTGGATGTTTGATATAAATGGATTGCTTGTCAAATCAAGAACTGATCTTGCCGATCATCAAAAGCAATTCGCACATGAAAGCGAACCTTCAGATAATTTTGCAGAGACAATTCTTAAAATAAAACCAACTGCAATTATCGGGGTCAGCACTGTCGGTGGCGCTTTCAATCAACAGGTAATAGAAAACATGTGTACAGTAAATGAAAGACCTATAATTTTTCCTTATTCCAATCCAACAAAAAACTCAGAGTGTACAGCAGAACAAGCTTATACCTGGAGCAAGGGCAAGGCGATCTTCGCAAGCGGTAGTCCATTTGCACCTGTAACTTATGAAGGCAAGGTGTTAAGACCGGGACAAGGCAACAATGTTTATATATTTCCTGCTGTTGGGTTGGCAATATTTGCAACGGAAGCTAAAAGAGTAACTGATGAAATGTTTATTACTGCTGCAGAAGCAGTAGCCGAACAGATCACTCATGAAGATTTTGCAAATGGCTTGATCTATCCTCTTATTAATGATATTTTGGAGGTATCTTATAATGTAGCAATAAAAGTTGCAGAAAAAATTTTTGAAAGTGGGTTAGCCGGTATAAAAAAGCCGAAGGATATCAGGACATTTATTAAAAGTAAAATGTATGAACCAAAATATTATTAATTGCAATTGAAAAAATATTGAACTGGCTTCTTATAATAGAATTGTTATACCTGCTTGTCCTGGTAATTGTATGTATCCGCATTATCTATGACACCGACAGCACAGTCAAAACACTTGCCTATTTGCTGCTTGCCATTTTCCTTCCGCTATTTGGGATCTTTTTCTATTTCTCATTCGGGATCAATTATCGCAAGAGAGAATTGTACAGTAAGAAAATAATCAATGATGACAATCTATGGACGCAAATAAAAGAGAACGTGTCTACCTACTCTGCGCAAACTTACTTCAACACCGCTGAACCGGATCGACCCAATAAACAATTGGTTAAGTATTTATCAAACGAAATGAGTCCGCTAACGGCTGGTAATGCTGCCCGTTTATTGATCAATGGTGAAGAAAAGTTTCCGGCTGTATTACAAGCATTAGAAGAAGCAACGGATCATATACACATTGAATATTACATCTATGAAAATGATAAGATCGGTAAAACCATTGAAGAAACATTAATCAGAAAGGCAAAGCAAGGTGTAACTGTCAGGTTTATTTATGACGATTTTGGAAGCCGGGGCATCCGCAAGAATATTGCGATACGGCTGAGAAATGCAGGAGTTGAGACCTACCCATTTTATAAGATCTCTTTTCTAAGAATGGTCAATCATTTAAATTACCGAAACCACCGAAAGATCATCGTTATTGATGGAAAAAAAGCATTTGTTGGAGGAATCAATGTGAGCGATAAGTATATCAATGAACCAACATCCTTGAATAAGTTGTTTTGGCGTGATACACATTTAATGCTTGAAGGACCTGGTGTGTATTATTTGCAATATTTATTTATTAGCGATTGGAATTTTTGTTCTGGTAAAGCTTTAGAGAATATCAAACATTATTTTCCCAATGAATACCGGAACAATCCGCCGGGCAATAAAATAATTCAAATTGCAGCAAGCGGGCCTGACTCTATTAACCCAACGATCCTGTATTCATTATTATATGCCATTTACCAGGCACAGGAAGAAATATTGATCACTACTCCCTATTTTATACCTGATCAAAGCTTAATGGATGCATTGATTGTTGCAGCGCTTGGTGGAGTGTCGGTTAAGTTATTGGTTCCTGAAAAATCAGATTCCAGGCTAGTAGCATTAGCAGCCAGTTCTTATTATGCTGATCTGTTGTCTGCAGGAGTTAAAATATTTTTTTACCAGGATGGCTTTGTTCATGCAAAAACACTGGTGGTCGATAAGAAAATTGCTGTGATCGGCACAGCTAATATGGATCTGCGAAGTTTTGATCTGAATTTTGAAGTGAATGCAATTGTTTACGACG
>DASTZB010000263.1:0-4234 GCA_035764525.1 Chitinophagaceae bacterium
CCAACGTGATTCGCTGGTGCATAAATAAGTCGTTTGCGGGGACTGCGTTGTCCGTAGTGTTCCCTCCTTCTCTTCAAATCAATAAAGAATACTAAAAAATCTTGAGTCGTTATGCTTAGTATGTTAATAAGCATCTGCTCCGAAGGAGCAGGCAATAGATTTGAAAATAAAATGGCTCTGTAAGTTTAGCTCTCTATTATATTAAGTATATTTATATAAAGCTGCCATGGTATCGAACATAGTTTTAATCATCTTTAAAACTTGTTTATGCGACTTCTGTATACCATTATCGCCTGTTTGTTTTTATTAGCGGCTAATCAAAAAGAAAATCTTCCAAGAAAAATAATTGATGTGCATTTTCATGCACACCTATCTACTGATTACGGTAAGATACCACCTCCCAATCCTGTAACCGGGAAGATCCCAATATGGAAGAATGATAAGGATGTAATTGACCAGATGTTGGCCACACTTAAAGCAAACAACGTAGTCAGAGCAATTGCATGTGGCAGTCTTGCAGTTATTAAGGAATTTCAATTAGCAGATGCTGAAAGAATTATTCCCGCTATTGATTTTCCTGATTCGCAAAATAATCCTCTTCCCGATACGGCAAGTTTTGTCCGTTATTTCCTGGAAAAAAAGTTTTATGTATTTGGTGAGCTTGCTCTTCAGTATGAAGGAAAGACGCTGGCAGATCCTGAGCTGGATCCTTATCTTGCTATCTGTGAAAGAATGGGAATACCGGTAGCTGTTCATACAGGAATGGGACCACCAAATACACCATATAATTGTTGCCCAAAGTTCAGAGCCCATCTCGGTAATCCTTTGTTGATCGAAGAAGTTTTAATAAAATACCCTAAGATGAAGATCCAGCTTATGCATTTGGGCTTTCCCTGGCTACAGGAAACAAAAGCAATTTTAAATGTCTATCCCCAGGTGTATGCTGATATAGGTGCAATTGACTGGATAAGGCCAGTGGCAGATTTCTATAGCTACTTTAAATCATTGGTTGATGCAGGTTATGGAAAGCGCATTATGTATGGCTCCGATCAAATGGCCTGGGAGGATGCTATCCCGCTTTCTATAAAAAATGTAGAGAATGCACCTTTTCTGACTGAAGAACAAAAACAGGATATATTCTATAATAACGCAGCCAGGTTTTATAATATAAAATAGATCAAGAGATGTTGTTCCGTTGTCGGTAGTGTGTCCATTCTTCAAATCAATAAAGAATATAAAATTAATCTTGAGTCGTTACGCTTCAGTCACTGCGCGGTCTTTCAAATAATCTGCAATAAAAAGAAAAACGTCCACGATCCCGAAGCATAATAGTAGTACTACAGCTTGATTCATAAAAAAATTCTTAAATTTAAATTCAAGCCCTCGTCTCTCCACTTAAGAAACTCCCGGCAGATATTTTTCGATAATACAGATTCTCTGATATGGCTCAATTCCATTTTACAAGGGTAACGGGTTTATTTGTGATCTTTTTTTGCATTTATTTAAAACTCCCGTCTCAAAATGCAACGACAGAAATACTCTGGGATAACTATGGCGTGCCGCATATCTATGCAAATACAAACAAAGAAATGTATTATGCTTTTGGCTGGGCGCAAATGAATAATCATGCAAATCTTTTATTACAGATATATGGACAGGCGAGGGGCCGTGCTGCAGAATACTGGGGTGCTGACTGGCTCGTTTCAGACAAAGAGGTCCAGCTTTACGATCTTCCGGCAAGAGCTAAAGACATCTATAAGAAACAAACTGCGGAATATAAAAGTTATATCGATGCATTTGTAAAAGGCATCAACGATTATGCTAATGATCATCCCGGAGCCGTTAACAAGGAAATGAAAGTTGTGCTGCCGGTTAATGGTGAAGATGTGTTTGCAAATATCCAAAGAACAGTTTACCGTTTTTTAACAGCAAGCGAACGGGCAGCAACTGAGAAATTATTTCAGCCCGGTTCCAACGCACTTGCAATTGGGCCTTCACGGTCTGCATCCGGTCATGCTATGCTGGTCATCAATCCTCATCTTCCGTGGAAGCCGGATTTCACTTTACAGTTCGAAGCAAACCTGAATACGCCTTCGCTCCATGCTTATGGAGTTACAATGATTGGAATGCCATTGCTGTTCCTTGCATTCAATGATCATCTTGGATGGACACATACTGTGAATACGCTGGATGCTTCAGACAGGTATGAACTTACACTGCAGGGAAATGGTTACCTGTTGGACGGGGCAACTGTTCCGTTTGATAAGAACATTAAACTAATTAAGGTGAAGCAGGGTGATGGAATGATGAAGGAAGAAAAAATGGAAATAAAGATCTCGAAACATGGACCTGTGATGGGAGAAAAAGATAATAAGGCCTGGGTGGTTCGGATAGCAGGTTTGGAAAATGATAAATTATTTGAAGAGTATCATAAAATGATCAGTGCAAAAAAATTTTCAGAATTCGAATCAGCGCTTAAGATGATGCAGATACCAATGTTTAATTTACTCTATGCAGATAAAGGCGGAAATATTTTTTATCTCTTCAATGGTAATCTTCCAAAAAGACCCGAAGGAAATTTTGCTTATTGGAGGAGCACGATTGACGGAACTAAGTCAGCACTGATCTGGAATGAAACGTTGTCGTATGATGAACTGCCAAAAGTTTTAAATCCCCCGACAAGTTTTTTGCAAAATGCAAACGAACCTCCATGGAATTGTACCTATCCGCCTGTACTGGATCCAAGAGAGTTTCCTTCTTATGTGGCGCCCCTGTTCATGGGTTTTCGTCCGCAGCATGCTGTTAATATGATCAAGAATGATACTTCCATTTTATTTGATGAGTTGATCACTTATACACTTAACACCGGGGTAGAAACAGCTGACCGTTTTCTTGATGATCTGTTGACAGCAATTGATAAATATCCTGATTCAACAGCATTACATGCCGCTGCCATTCTCAAAGCATGGGATAGAAAAACCGATGCAGCAAGTAAAGGCGCAGTGCTATTCTCAGCATGGTTTGAAAAGCTCACACCTGCTATGTATGCTACCCGATGGGATCCTTTTAAACCAATAACAACCCCTGATGGATTAAGCGATAAGAAGCAAGCCGTATCGCTTTTAGTGCAGGCAGCTAAAGAAGTGAAAGAGAAATATGGATCACTGGATATTGCCTGGGGAGAAGTATTTCGTCTTCGAATGAATGGAGTTGATCTGCCTGCCAATGGTGGCTTACAACAGGAAGGAATATTCATGTCGATGTCTTACTCGCAGGATACAGATAATAAATTCCGGGCTGAGGGAGGTGAAACATTTATTGCTGTAACAGAATTTGGAAAAAGCCCTACAGCATCGGTGTTGCTTGGTTATGGCAATGCTACGCAAGAAGGCAGCAAACATGTGACCGACCAGTTGAATTTGCTCTCAGAAAAAAAACTTCGCCAGGCCTTGCTCACAAAAGCGGATGTGTTGAAACATCTTGAGAAAAAAGAAATTTTGAAGACGAAACTTTAAGATTGACGATTACAGGGTAGACAGATTACTCAACTTCCTTTACCGGTAGATAAGTGTAAGCCGCAGACAGGCCGTTGTTCAGTTACTGCGGGGTCTTCCAAATAATCGGCAATAAAGGAAAACCGTCCACGAAGGGTCTGCACTGCATTGCCTTTGTGTGTGTGGCGACCCCTCGCAATAAGTATTTCCAAATAATAAAAATTGAAAAGCATAACAGGCGAGGGGTTGCTGCTAAGCTTCAGGCCAACACGCAGCTTGTCCCGAACGCTTTCGGGAGCAAGCCCGACGCTGACTGCAACTAAGGACTAGAAATAGTGTAGCTTTACATATCTTTAAGGCAATAGATGATGCCAATACAATTTAAAATAGTAATTACAAAAGATATCATTGCACAATGTAAAAATTGTGGAACCACAAATGATGACCGTCAGGTTGAAAATAATTGTGCGATCGCAGTTGCCCTGGCAGATATTTTTCCAAAAGTTTATGTTACAGATCTGTACATTTTCCCATTCGGTATTGAGGGGGATAAAGAGAAAGATATAAAAATATCAATGCCGGTCATAGCAAAACAGTTCATAAAATTATTTGATGGATTCCGCTTCACTCCAAGGTTACGGTTAATGCTCCCAGCATTTGAATTTACGATTGACATTGCTGATGAAGTTATTGAGCAGATCAATATCGATGATGTAAAAGAGTTGATCAAAACAAGTGAT
>DASTZB010000264.1:0-3526 GCA_035764525.1 Chitinophagaceae bacterium
TGAGAGACATCTAACTCAATTTGACAGAGTACACTATGGGACTATTTGACATCTAAGGAAGGAAATAAATCAAGAAAAAGAGAGAACTTATTTAGATGTAAATTTTAATAAGTTTCACTATACAGACGGTGGCACAACCGATTCTAAAACTATTGACACTTTTGACAAATTTAAAAATTTTATAGCATCAAGGAGGTATGACAACAGTGATAACCTTAAATTTGAGATTGAAGTTACTTATGACCAGGAATACAGACGAAAGACTTATGCACTTTATGACTTTATAAACAAAACTCAAACTTTATCACATTATCATTATGACGAAAATGGATTTTTTGTAAAATCAGGAAATCCACACATGGAAAGTGATACCATACTTTATGAAAATGACAAATTTGGCAACATCCTTAAAAAGTTCACTAAATGGAGAAAAACAATTCCCGAAGAAGAATTTGAATACGAGTATGACCTTTTAGGAAATTGGACAAAACGAACGATGAAATACAGGGAGAATGTCATCAATATTAGAACAAGAAGATTTGAATATTATGCCGATTAAACTTACCACCAACACGCAGTTTTGCGTCAGGATGGCGGAGGTTATTAAATTATAGTTTTGATTAAATAATGATGACTTGCAAAAAGTATCAACACATGTCTCCTTTAATGCAACACTAAAATGAAATGTGAATTATTGAGAGGGTATGATTTTGCTAAGCGAAAAAAGGCTATAATTTTTTGTGTGCAAGATTATTATTGTGTATTGCAGAACGAAAACAAATGAATTCGGAGTTGGAAATCAGGAAATGTGGGTTAGCAGGTTAACTGGTATTATAAACCTTGAATTCATGATCGTGAAAACATCAAAAACCTCACCATTATACTGCCCTAATCCATGTTAAAATAGCTTAGTATTAGGATAATCAGCAGAAATGGAGAGAAAGGAAATGTTGCGTACTTGCATAATTAATACTCAAAAAGGTTAAGGACAAAATCAATCAGGCGTTTATTTGAATGGGTGGGAAATATTTTTTGAACAGAGACAGTTACTAAACTCAATTGTTAACGATTCATTTGCACAAGATTTTGTGTAAGACCGAAAAAACAAACTGCTATATGAAAGAGAGATCTACGCCTAGTAATGGCTTTCGTAACAAAGTCAGCAATTTTTCCTATTACATTCTTACACTGTTTTTCATAACTATACTTGGCAGCAGTTATGCGCAAACCGTAAAAGTAAGCGGTATCGTTGCGGATTCCAAAGGGACGCTTCTTCAAGGCGTTAGTGTTACTGAAAAAGGGAAAGCAGCAGGTACCGCAACTGACAGTGCGGGACGGTACAGCCTGGAAGTATCAGATTCAAAAGCTATTTTGATCTTTTCGTCGGTGGGGTTTCTTCAAAAGGAAGAAGTTGTGGGTAATAGAACAACCATCAGTCCTAAAATGAGTGTAAGTTCTTCGGACCTTGAGGGAGTAGTTGTGATTGGTTATGGAGGAACAGCCAAGAAAAAAGATATGACAGGTGCGACTGGATCAGTTAACTCAGCACAAATAGCTGAACGAAATCCAGTGACCCTGTTCGACGCCTTACAGGGGCAGGTGGCTGGTGTACTGGTCACCAATGATAATGGTGATCCCGCCGGCCAGGGAACTATCCAGATACGAGGGGCTTCTACAATAAATGCCGAAGGAAATGGCCCGCTGTGGGTAATTGATGGCGTATTAAGCGAGAATGGTAATTATATCAATCCCAACGACATTGAAACTATCGACATTCTCAAGGATGCCTCTTCAGCTGCTATTTATGGGGCCAGAGGAGCTAATGGTGTAATCCTGATCACTACAAAACGAGGTAAGTCGGGTAAGCCGAATATAAACGTGAGTTATTACCACCTATTTGGTAAACTGGCTCATAAGCTGCGTACCACATCCGCAAGTGAACTAAGGCTATATCGTGCGAGCAGGGATAATAATAGTGGTTATAATGCCGACTCTACTAATCCGTATTTAAATGCCGATAATGATTACCAGGACCTTCTTTACGAAACAGCTCATAAGCAAGTTGCATCTATTAGCGTAAGCGGGGGTGGATCTGGCCTTAATTATTATGGTGGGGTAACATATACGGACGACCATTCAATAGTTTTGAATAGTTGGATTAAAAGATTGCAATCAAAGATCAATGTTGGGTATAGCTCAGGCAAATTGTCGGTTAGTCACAGCCTTGCATTTGCGCAGGAAAGGGGCAACGTCATTCCAATCGGAAATTCTGCAAAACAGGTATTTGAGCGAAATCCATGGACAAGTATTTATCGTCCCGACGGGTCTTATGCGAGTTATGTGGAATCAAAGAGAAACCCTGTAGCGCAAGCATTATTCAATCGCGACCTGGATAATAATTACCTGGTTCAATTCAATACAACATTAGGTTACCAGATCCTTAAAGAACTTAAGTTTACTACGCTTTTTAATGCTCAGTTGAACAATGAAACCAATGACCAGTTTTCGCCGAGCAGTCTTACTTCAGGCGGAACAGGCGATGCTACCGGCAGTAATACATTTGACAAAACTGTTAACTGGGAAGTCCAGGGCTACTTTAACTATAATAAGAGATTTAAAGGAAGGCATACAATTACCGGTACATTAGGTTTTAGTGCCGATAAATGGCGGAATGATTTCTATACAATAGCAATGTCTAAGTATGTCACTGAAAATATTAATACTTCTAATGCTGGAATAATTGATCTTACAAAAACAAGAACTACTGCCTGGGCTCGTACAAATGCCAGTTTCTTCGCCAGGGTTGGCTATAATTTTGGCAGTAAATATATTGTTCAAGGTACTTACCGTAGGGATGGATCTTCGAGGTTTGGTCCGGATAATAAATGGGGCGACTTCTTTTCCGGTTCTGCGGCATGGCGTTTTACAGAAGAAGAGTTTTTAAATTGGATGAAAGGATTTATACACGATGGTAAATTGAGATTCAGCTTTGGTAGAACCGGGAATGATGCTATAGGTAATTATGCGTCCTATACAGTTATGAGTTTTGGCCAATATTATAACGGGCAGATTGGTGCCGGAATTAACCCAACACTCGGTAACAGCTTAATCCAATGGGAAACTACCACTTCAAGCAACTATGGAATTGACCTGAGTTTTTTAAAGGGGAGGTTGAATTTTTCTGTTGATTATTATACCAAAATTACCGAGGACCTACTGTATAGAGATGAACTGGCAAAAGAAACTGGTGGATCTGCAGTTAGTATTAATTTAGGATCGATAAAAAACAGGGGCATTGAATTTACATTGCTGGGTACCCCAATAGTCACAAAGACTTTCAACTGGGAGGTTTCGGCCAACATTACTTTCCAGGAAGCAAAGATTGATAAATTGGCTGATGGCGCATCTTTTATTGCTGGTAACAAATGGCTAATCCGGGAAGGTGGAAGACTCGGAGATTTTTATCTCTGGAATAATCTGGGTGTTTACGCTTACAATGCATCAAACGCCTATACTGAGAATGGTA
>DASTZB010000265.1:0-15982 GCA_035764525.1 Chitinophagaceae bacterium
CCAGAGTAGTAGCAGCCTTTAGTCACTCTCAAGATGATTGGCCATCGGACTTTGGGTCCTATCTTAATCTGAATCCTCCGGTAGGTACCGAAGCTGATTTTGATATTAACACCGGTAAATTTGTTCGCATTTCAAGTGCGAATCTTGCTCTTCCTTACTGGCCATATACTCGTCTTTTAGTACCCGGCAGTTTAAATGGTATCCAATTAATTAAACCTGCATCGTATGCCTATTCTGCTACGCCGGGCACTTCTTTCTATACTATGGTACAAAGTATTTATAATGATTCCTACAATCCCCATGTACTAAGCCTGGCCGAACGCAGGGATATCGCATTCTATTATGCTTTTCCCGGCTATGGTGGCGGTTACTACCTCTCCATCTTAAAACAAATACTTGGTCAGGTAAATGCAACATTAGACTTAGGTGCTTTAATAATTGCACAAGCCGGTATTGCTATGCATGATGCTGAAGTGGGAACTTGGACAGTAAAGTACGACAGGGCTAATAATTTTGTAGTGCGACCCCAGACTTATGTCAGGAAGGTGCTTGGCTTTACAAATTGGACGGCCTACCTTGCCACCCTTACCCCCAGTGCTGCACCTAATCATCCCGAATATCCCTCCGGTCACTCTACTCAGGCTGGCTCTGAAATTGAAGTACTCATTCAACAGTTTGGTAATAATTTTTCATTTACCGATACAACCTTCGTTCATTACAATGGCGCTACAGGATTGGCCGCTCGTCATTTCAATTCTTTTACCGCATTGGCAGATGAAATAGGCGATTCAAGAGTGTATGGACAAATACACTATCCGAAATCTTGTGAAGATGGTCAGGCACTGGGAAGAAAAGTAGCGCAAAATGTGTTGAAGACATTGAAATTTTTGAAAGAGTAGAGAAGTTTACGGCAAATTTTAAGAATAGGAAACGTATAAAATTTAGAACAAATGAATCAGCATCTTTTTGATATCAATAACAGTGCTGTGTAGCCTGTAAAAAGAACGGTTGACAAAAATTGGGATAACATAATTTTAAGACTCCAATTGCAAGAGCAAGGCCTGACTAGAAAAAAGACATAAGCAATTTCATTCGGACAAAAATCTCAGGTGTTGCTTCTTCAATATTGATCATTATGCGTTGGCAAGGGCAATATTCGAAAATGTTCTGGCAAGATTTGGCAGTTTGGATTTCGTCGTCGGTAAAAGCCGGTTAAGCTTATTTCTTAGATGTCTGACTTATTTTATGTGCATTTGGTCGAATAATGGAAATTTATCCAACAAGGCAGTATAAATTAAAGTACTTATTTGGATCCAAACCTTCTGAAATACTTCACACCATCCATCCCTTCTGTATTCTTTTTTAAAATACTGGTTATGAAAAAAAATCTATCTCTTTCTATCAAGTTCCTGTTATATGTAGTTCTAATACCAGGGACCACCAGCTTGCTTTCTTTCCAAAAGGGGCATGATAATATTTCATCACCTGGTAAATCTCTTCCTGCTTCATCTTATTCAGTTGAGGTGTTGGATAAATGGATGGATATGCAAATAAAGTTGATGAGTTCAACTGTTGCCAGTTTTAACGGGCCCTTTGTTCGTATTTATTCTTACAGCGGTATCGCTGCTTACCTGTCTGTTTACCCCGGCATAGCTGAAAATTCTGCCAACCGGTTTTCAGCAGCGCAGTTAAATCAAATCCCCGATCTCCCTAAAACAGATAAAAATAAAAAATATCATTGGCCAAGCAGCCTCAACGCTGCTCTTGCATTTATGAGCCGTGCAATGTTTCCATCCACCAACTCAAATAATAAAGCCGCAATTGATTCGCTGGAGATTCTATTGAATAATTCATTCAATAGGGAAACAGATTTAGAAACAATTGAACGATCAGCCTCCTTTGGAAAACAGGTTGCACAAACAATTTATGATTGGTCGGAAACGGATGGCTACCGGTTTTCAAACGATCCCTATACTGCGCCAGGCGGCCCGGGCAAATGGGAACCTACTCCGCCATCATATGCAAAAGCATCTACTCCTTATTGGGGAAGGCTGCGCACAATTGTAAAAGGCAGTATTGATAATGCACAACCACCTTCACCACCTCCTTATTCTGAAGACACGGCTTCGAACTTCTATAAAATGGTAAATGAAGTATACGTACTGGATCGGAATCTTAATCCCGAACAAAAAAACATCGCGTTGTTCTGGCGGGATATTAACCCTGGTATAACAGCGCCTGGACATTGGTTGAATGTTCTGAGACAGGTGTTTCAAATTGAAAAACCAAATTCAAAACTGGATAAAGCTGTTTTTGTGTTTGCACTTACAGGAATTTCTTTAAATGATGCATGGATTAGTAGCTGGAAAGCAAGATATATATATAACCTGCTACGACCGGTAACCTATGTCCGTAAGGTGATGGGTCATAGAGATTGGTTGCCTTTGCTGGCGACACCTCCCCACCCGGAATATACCGCTGGGTTTGCTGCTATGGCAGGGGCCATTACAGAATCACTTGCCATCATATATGGAAATGATTATCATATAACGGATCATACTTACGATCAATTTGGTTTTGCTGCAAGAAAATATGATTCATTCCAGGCAATGGGAAAAGAAGCGGCAGATTCAAAGTTTTATGGTGGAATTCATTACAGACTTTCAGTTGATATGGGTTTGTGGCAGGGGAGAGAAGTAGCAAAAAATATCGTGTCCTTTTTATTACACGAAACAAAGCCTGCAAAACCATAAAACAGGTGCGGGCTTAAAAATTTACTTTTTTAAAACGGTTAAACCTGAGTTTATGAAAAAGATTTTTATCCTCCTGGTATTTTCTTTCCAAGGAGTAAATAGCATGGCCCAATCCTGTAACACTATTGATCCCACTTTTGGTACCGGGGGAATAGCAACGGGGTATACATACAATGGAAACAACGGTTGGCTATCCAGCAGCAACATCCTGGTGCAGCCTGACAATAAAATTATCCAGATAGCAGTAATCAGGGATGCCTCAAACGTAAGCAAGTTTGCAGTCATACGTTATAAAAGTACGGGAAGTCTGGATTCTACATTCGGTACGAACGGGAGAGTTATTACTTCTGTAGGATCAGGTGATAGTTATCCCGCGGAAGGTGCAATTCAGGCTGATGGAAAAATTGTTGTAACTGGACAAACGTTAAACGCAAATAAATGGACATTTGGTCTGGTTCGATACAATAGTGATGGCAGTTTGGATAATAGTTTTGGAACAAATGGAAAAGTTATTACCCAAGTAGGATTAGTTTATGACCACCCCAATGGATTGGCCATTCAGTCTGATGGTAAAATAATTGTCGTGGGCAGTAGCTCCGACGGCAATTATGTTCCGGCTTATGCGGTGCTTAGGTATAAGACTAACGGCAGTGTTGACAGCACATTCGGGAATAATGGAATAATTGTATCCCATCTTGGCCCCTTTATTACTAGTATCGACGGTGTTTATTATGGTACTTATTCTGATGAGTATGCCAAATCTGTAGTTATTCAATCAGACGAAAAAATTGTGGTAGCGGGCGAAAGTTATACATATAATGATTGCTATCATGATGACTATTACGGCGGGGTTTACTGTACCCGTGTTTTTGCTATGGTCAGATACAATAGTAACGGCAGCCTGGATAATACATTTGGGAACAATGGAAAAGTTATTGATTCTGTATCGCTGTCATATATTTCTTCGGCAGTTCTGCAAACTGATGGCAAAATCTTGGTATCCGGCACCGGGAATGCAGGTGGATTTAAGGTAAACAGGTACAAGATTGACGGAAGTTTAGATAGCAGTTTTGGAACAAACGGAAAAGTTGTTACTGCGGTTGGACAAGATAATTACCCAAATCCAAATTCATTAGCTGTGCAACCTGATGGGAAGATTGTATTGGGGGGTAGTGTAGACGCAAACAATAACACCAATTTTGCAGTAGTGCGGTATAATTCAAATGGTAGCCCGGACAACACTTTTAATATTAATGGAATTGCAGTATTCCGTACCGGACAACAAGGGTCATATGATGAAGCTATGGGTGTCGCAGTGCAAAACAATAAAATAGTAGTTGGAGGCCATAGCAACTCTTATAGTAATAATAATAGTAATAATAATCTTAACCTTGTTGTTGTAAAATTAAACGAAACCAACTATGCATTTTCACCCACTATAACAGCAACCGGAGCAGTTAATGTTTGCCGGGGAGAGAGTGTAAGATTATCTTCCAGTGAAACGGGTAGTGTACAATGGTATGTAAATGGTGCAGCTATTAATGGTGCTACCAACACAGTTTATTACGCTACAACCAGTGGTTCTTATTCTGTATTAGTAAATAATTCCAATGGTTGTGGAGTTTCCGCTCCCAAAGTAGTAACGGTAGATAGTCCACAGGAGCCAACCATCAACTGGAACGGGTCTCTTACTTTTTGTGATGGCGGTAGTGTTACGATATCTACGTCCAGTCCCGATAACCTGCAATGGTTTAGAAACAACAATCCTATCAGTGGCGCCACATCATCTACGTACAACGCGACAATCAGTGGCACTTATTTGGTTAAGGCAACAAACACAGCCGGATGCAGTATTTCATCATCGCCTGTTATAGTTAATGTAAAGAGCAACACTCCGCCAACTCTTAGCTGGAATGGGCCGCTTCTATTCTGTGATGGGGGCAACGTTATTTTATCCACTACTAATCCCGACAACCATCAATGGTATCAAAATAGTAACCTGATCACAGGGGCAACAGGGGCAACTTATTCTGTTACCACCAGCGGTTCGTATACTGAATCCAATGGTTGTGCTGTTTCCGCCCCGGTTATTGTTACGGTAAATAATAGTCCACCAAAACCCCCTATCATATGGAACACTCCACAGTTCAGCACTACTGCTGGCCACGCACATTATGAATGGGCTCTGAATGGAGCACTTATTACTGGCATTGATTCAAATATTTATAAACCTGTGACAACAGGATCGTATAAAGTTTCTGTCATAAATATCAATGGGTGCCGAAGTACATCTGATAATTTTAACCTGGTGGTACTTGCGGTTGCAGATATTACAGTAGGAGATACAAAACTTCGTTACTATCCTAACCCGGCAAGAACAGTTTTGAATATAGATATTACTAATCCCTTTTATAGTAAACTAGAAGCGGCACTCTACGATATAACAGGGAAGTTGCTACTGAAACAATCATTAAATCAAAACAGGAATCAGCTGCCGGTACGTCAACTACCCTCAGGTATATACCAGTTATTAATTCATAATGATCATGAAAGAATTATGTTAAAAGTGGTAGTGATCAAATAAAGCTATTAATTATAAATATTTTCTTATGCGTACTATATTCTTTTCAATCGTTGTTTCTCTTTTTGCATTGATGGCATCAAAATGTAACAAGGACCCGTTGACTCCGCCAGAAGAAAATTTAATTATCTCAACTGATGCGCCTGACTATAGTGAAACACCAGGACCCGATTTTAATCTCCATGTTACGGTAGAATCTGCCATGCCTCCAGGCGGCGTACGGATTTCTTTTATGGTAAAGGGAGAAGTGGATAATATTAGCTATTCTCAGAATCCGGCAATAGAAACGAACGACAAAACGAGTTCGATCAGGCTGATCAATTTACCGCAACAAAAATTTTGTGTGTGTACCGTGACAGTCGTGTCAAAAAGCAAAAGCACTAATTCGGCATCAAAAAATTTCAGAGTAGTATATAAATAATCATTGAATTGATAAGGTGCTTAAAATGAAGATCACGGTACAATCTTGCTGGCCAATATGCAAAACATGTTTCATACCTTTAGTTTTAAATAGAAAATCATGAAAAAAACATTTCTATCTTTTATGCTAATGCTTTTTTTTACCAGTTTAGCTTTTGCACAACAAAAAGAGCATAAGATTGTTTTTGATTTTACTAAGGGTGACACTGCAAGTTTTTCTACAATGATGCGTCAGCTCAACAATATTGTTAAAGCAACCGAGGGAAAAGCAAAGTTGGAAGTGGTCTGTTATGGTCCGGGGCTTGATATGCTGATGAAAGAAAGAACAACAGTGCAGCAACAAATTGAAGAATTTCACGGAAAATACAATGTTGTTTTTTCCGCTTGTGAAGCTTCCATGCAAAGAAGGGGAATAGTCAAAAGCCAATTACTACCACAAAGTATAACTGTGCCATTGGCCAGCTTAGAAATTTCCTCGAAGCAACAGGAAGGCTGGAGTTATCTGAAAGCAGGTTATCTTCCTTGATATTAGATACTGGAAAAAGATTCTTAACCAAGATTGCACACATGCAAATGCCAGATGATCGACAAAACGACTTTACTGAATGATAACGATAGTTGGATCTTTCTATCGCTCTGTTTCTTTTTTATCTGACCTGTCTTCTTTGACTTTTCCGAATAATTATCGGCACATAAGCATTTCCAAAGCCAGGTTTTAAAATGTGCTGGAGAAAACTTTATTGTTTTTGATCCGCAATCTCAGAACCTGATTCCAGAAAAACATTATAGAACAATGATGAGAAAGTTGCCAGGACTCCTATCTTTATTAAAAGCATTCGTAGATTCTGAACAGGATTGTTATCCACCACGAAAATCATCAGGAAGAAGGCCAGAGCAAAAACAACAAGGAAAAAGCCAAAGCGCAACCAGAATGAGTAGTATTTCTTGTTCATAGGTTTTGGATTGAATTTAAAATTAAAATCATTGGTTGAATTCTGCAAGCTTTTGAAGAACAAAAATCGGCGAGCACCGGGAATAATTATCAACACTCCTGTTCCGCAAGAGTAAGAAAGGAACAAATCTGGCAGTTAGCAGGATTTATGGAAGCTTACGTCACATGGAACCCTAGGAAAAAAGCCTTATACAAAGCAAAATGGCGGCACAGAATATTTTAAGTACAATTAAATTTTTGAAAGAGTGATTTGAAGCTGAGACATGGGCAAAAGCCGAGGCGTCAGCCGCGACTTAATTTTTAATATTTAAATTTTGTGCAGCGAGGCAATCCGAAAACATTAAACATACAGACCTGACTTTTGTTAAGTATCAGGCCTTTAATTGCCATAAAAAATCAGATCTAAGACTCTAATCAATACTCCCACTTCACCAATGTAGCTCCCCATGTAAATCCACCACCGAATGCAGCGAGAACGATCAGGTCGCCCTTATTTAATTCCTTTCTATAATCCCAAAGACAAAGTGGAATGGTTGCTGCAGTTGTATTTCCATAACGTTGGATATTCAACATCACTTTATCCTGGCTAAGTCCCATGCGGTTTGCAGTGGCATCGATAATTCTTTTATTGGCCTGGTGAGGAACCAGCCATGCGATATCATCGCCTGTCAAATTATTTTTTTCCAATAGTTCAGCACTAACATCCGCCATACCTTTTACTGCAAATTTGAAAACAGGTTGTCCATCCTGGTAAATAAAATGTTCTTTGTTGTTAACTGTTTCATGTGATGCAGGTCTTTGCGAGCCGCCTGCTTTTTGATATAAATAATGACGGCCACTACCATCACTCTTAAGGATCGTGTCTAAAATGCCATAGCCATCATGATTAGGTTCTAATAGAACAGCGCCGGCGCCATCTCCAAAAAGTATGCAAGTGGTGCGATCAGTATAATCTACGATGGCACTCATTTTATCTGCACCTACAATCACAACTTTTTTATAACGGCCACTTTCAATAAACATAGTCCCCGTAGACAAACCATATAAAAATCCAGAACAGGCAGCATTAAGATCAAAGCCAAAAGCATTTGTTGCGCCTATTTTATCGCAAATGATATTGGCAGTAGCCGGGAAGAGCATGTCGGGAGTAACAGTGCAGCAAATAAGACAATCAATTTCCTTTGGATCAATTCCTCTTTTATGACAAAGTTCCAAAACTGCCGGGGCTCCGAGATCAGAAGAAGCTTTGCCTTCGCCTTTTAATATTCTCCTTTCAGAAATCCCTGTTCTTGTCCTTATCCATTCATCATTTGTTTCCACCATTTTTTCCAGGTCAGCGTTTGTAAGCTTGTCCGGAGGAACATATCCGCCAACGGCTGTAATGGCTGCAGTAACTTTTTTAATCATTATTGATCATTTATAACATTGCGGGCAAAGGTAAAGGGTATGGCGGAATTAGGGATTTGGAATTGGGAACTTGGAATGAGAAATCATATCCATGCAGTCAATAAAGATATTATCACCATTAAGACCCTAATTCCCAATTACTAATTACCAATTCCTTTCCTATTTTCGCAGCTATGATCGCTTATCTCGATGGAAAATTTGTTTATAAAAGCCCGGCAATGGTGTATGTGGATGTAAATGGAGTAGGCTATGAAGTGCAGATAAGTTTAAACACATATTCCAGGATTCAACATCTTGAAAAGGGAATTTTACAAACCTGTCTTCTCATTCGTGAGGACGCTCACATCTTGTATGGCTTCTTTGACAAAACCGAAAAAGAAATGTTTCTTAATTTAATTTCTGTTTCAGGTATTGGTGCAACAACTGCACGAATGATGTTGTCCTACATGAAGCCCGAAGAACTTACGAGGTTAATCGTACTTAATGATATTCATGGGCTTGAAAGGATAAAAGGGATCGGCAAAAAAACTGCCGAGCGTTTAGTTCTTGAGCTCAAAGATAAATTAGGAAAACAATCGTTCGATTTAAATATTTCTCCTTTGAAACACAATACATTGCATAGCGATGCGTTAAATGCCCTGATGGCCCTGGGAATAGCCCGGAATACCGCCGATCAGGCAATCAATAGGGTCACGCAATCAGACCCTTCATTAACCTCCCTCGAGGATGTTATCAAAAAAGCTTTAAAAACTTTGTAAGCCTATCGATTGAGATTTTTACCTAACTAATTCTGTTGAGAAAGTTTTGAGCCCTAAGTTAACCACCATATTCCGGACGCTGGTAGCAGCAGTCATTTTTACTTTCATTGCCATCAAAGGAAATGCTTCGCCGTATCCGTTGGTTAACGATTTCTATTTTCCCGGCGATACGATTCGTCCTACGCAACCTGATCGTTATGGCGATCCTTATAATTATCCCAATCGCAATCCATTTTATTTAAAAGATACTGCGTTTATAAAAAGAAATATAGAGTATGATCCTGTAACCAAACAATACTATATCATTGAAAAGATCGGCGATCATTATTACCGTACGCCAATGTCATTTACAATGAAAGAGTTTTTGGATCTGAAAGGAAAGGAGGATGAGAATGATTATTTCAAAAAAAGAGCCAGCCTGCTTACAAATCTTAATCGCAGGACATATAAGCCAAAGCCGAATTTTGTAAATGATTGGGTAAATAGAATTGTTGGTAATGGTAAAATTGAAATAAAGCCAACAGGTTTTGTTGGTCTTAATATTGGCTACCAAGGACAAAAAATAAATAATCCAACGCTGCCCGAACGTTCACGTAATAATGGAGGCTTGGATTTTGACATGAACAGCCAGTTCCAGGTGGATGCAAGTATTGGTGATAAACTTAAACTGCCGATCAATTATAATACCCTTGCCAATTTCAATTTTGAAAATCAATTGAAATTGGATTACCAGGGCAGGGATGATGAGATATTAAAACAATTCCAGGCAGGCAATACGAGTTTTACTTCTAAAGGAACATTGATCCCTGGAGCACAATCGTTGTTTGGTTTAAAAACACAATTACAGTTCGGAAAATTATTTGTAACCACTGTAATTGCTAATCAGCGTTCACAACGCCAAACAATGGGATTACAAGGCGGCTCATCAACACAAACTTTTACTTATAAAGCTGACGAGTATGAAGAGAACCGGCATTTCCTGATGGCGCAATTTTTCAAGAATAATTATAACAAGGCGATGAAGGAAATTCCCCTTGTTAATTCACTTGCGCAGATCCTTCGGGTAGAGGTGTGGGTAACCAACAGGACGGGAGCCACGACTGATACAAGGGATGTTGTTGCATTAATGGACCTGGGTGAAGGACAACCTTATGGTCCATGGGGTGGAATAGGAGGAGATAAACCTCCCAGGAATGATGCAAATACACTTTACTCAACGATCCTAGCTTCACCAGCGGCAAGAAGTTCTTCTGCAGTTACCAGTATATTATCAGGAGCGGGTCTTCAACCAGTGCAGGATTTTGAAAAAACATTTGCCCGCAAACTTTTGCCAACCGATTATTATTTTAATCCGCAGATCGGGTTTATTTCTTTAAACCAGCAATTGCAACCCGACGAAGTTTTAGGGATCGCATTTCAATATACTTATAATGGAAAGGTTTACCAGGTAGGTGAGTTTTCAACTGATGTTCCGCCAGATTCAACTGCCACCACACAACCCGTTTTATTTCTAAAATTATTAAAAGCAACATCACAACGTACATACCTTCCTCTTTGGGACCTGATGATGAAGAATGTTTATTCCGTTGGTTTTGGTCAGCTTGAACGATCAGATTTTCATTTGGATGTTTTATATGAAGAACCAAGTCTTGGTGAGAAAAGATATTTACCTCCTGATAGCGTAAGTGCTCCCTTCAGAGGACAGCCATTAATATCTTTATTAAATCTTGATCGCTTAAATAATCAGAACGATCCACAGCCTGATGGAGTATTCGATTTTGTGGAAGGCTTTACAATTATTTCATCTCAAAGCCGCATTATATTCCCTGTGCTGGAGCCTTTCGGCAGGGACCTTGAATATGTTTTTGTTGATCCTGACAGCACCCGGAAACGAGAGAAATTTCTTTTTTATCCTTTATATGATACAATTAAAGCCATTGCACAAACTTATGCCAACCTTAATCGCTTCAAATTTGTTGGCAGAAGCAAATCAGGGCTTGGTAATTCAGAATATCAACTTGGATTTAATATTCCTCGCGGGTCAGTCACTGTATCGGCAGGCGGACAACAGCTTCGTGAGAATATAGATTACGAGATCAACTATGACCTTGGTTCTTTAAAAGTAATTAACCAGGCTATTATCAATTCCGGCATTCCAGTTAACATACAGTATGAGAACAATGCTACCTATGGTTTACAAACCAGGAATTATACGGCGTTGCGGCTTGATTATCTTGCCAGCAGGAAGTTAACGTTGGGAGCCACGATCGTAAGATTAGGTGAAAGACCATTCTTTATCAAACAGAATTATGGTGATGATCCGATCCGCAATACGATGTATGGTGTTGACTTCGATTATCAAAACGATATACCAAGGCTTTCACGATGGCTTGATAAACTTCCATTCTATTCTACAAAAGCAATGTCAAGCATTAAAGCTTATGGCGAAGCAGCATTTTTGGATCCGGGACATGCAAAACAGATCGGGAAAGGAAATGAAGGAGTAATTTATATTGATGATTTTGAGGGAACAAAGAGCAGCATTGATCTTCGCTTCCCCTTGATCAGTTGGACGCTGGCATCAACTCCACAAAAAGCAGTAGATGCGAATGGAAATATTTTGTTTCCTGAAGCAACTCTGCATAATGATCTTGCTTATGGTTATAACCGTGCCAAGCTTGCCTGGTACAATATTGAACAGGTACTTCAAGAATATGGAAATCCAAATAACCCGCTTGGCCACGATGCAAATGAATTATCAAAGCCGGAAACAAGGCAGGTTTATTCCTATGAGATTTTTCCAAATAAATCAACCGATTTTGGACAATCGATCATCACCACTTTTGATCTTGCATTTTATCCAAAGGAAAGAGGGCCTTACAATTTTGAATACAGGAACGGAAGAGTAAATGCGAATGGAAATTTATTGAACCCAAAACAAGCATGGGGCGGCTTGATGCGCAATATTGATCAAACAGATTTTGAAACAGGTAATATTGAATTCATAGAATTCTGGCTGCAGGATCCTTTTGTGAATAAACCAGGGAGCACGGGTGGTCAATTATATTTTCAACTGGGAAATATTTCAGAAGATATTTTGAATGATGGTAAAAGGGCTTATGAAAATGGATTACCTACTTTAAAAAACCCTAACATACCAGTGGACAATAATACAGTTTGGGGTCGTGTACCATCAAACCCGATCCAGGTTACCAATGCATTCAGCAACGATCCGGATGATCGTCCTTACCAGGATGTGGGATATGATGGACTAACAGATTCGCTGGAAAGAACCAAGCAAGCAGTTTATCTAAATGACGTCAGAACAATCCACGGGGCCAGTTCTCCAATTTATCAAAAAGCACTTATAGATCCATCTGCGGATAATTTTAGAAATTATCGTGATCCTTATTATGATCAACAGAAGGCCGGAATTTTGGGTAGATATAAAGAAGTAAATAATCCACATGGTAATTCACCGATCTCAGATAACAATACAGAATACATTAATGCATTTACACTTTACCCTGACCAGGAAGAATTGAATCGCGATAATACATTGAACGAGGTGGAAGAATATTTTCAATATAGAGTCGACCTGAAACCATTCATGACAGTTGGCAATGAATTTATCACTGATAAAAGAGAAGTAGACGTTCATCTTGTAAATGAAACAACGAGAAAAGAGAACTGGTATTTATTCAGGATACCTGTGAACAAGTTTCAAGATAAAGTTGGAAATATTCCGGATTTTAAATCGATCCGTTTTATTCGCATGTTCCTTACTGGTTTTGAGGATACAGTTGTTTGCCGTTTTGCAAAACTTGAATTGATACGCAATCAGTGGCGCAGATTTTCCTATGAAATAGATACAACTGGCATTTTCAAAAAATTGCCGGCGAATGATCCGGTAAAAGTGGATGTATTGGCTGTAAACGTGGAAGAGAATGATCAGCGGCAACCGATACCTTACAAAGAGCCGCCCGGCATTGAAAGGCAACAACAACTCAGCAACAACAACGTTCCTTTATTATTAAATGAACAATCAATAAGTCTTAAGTTCAACAGTCTTACAGAAAAAGAATCAAGAGGTGTATTTAAAACCGTGAATTTTGACCTTCGTCAGTATGGCAAGCTCGATATGTTTATTCATGCAGAAGAAGTTTTTAATCCTGGGTTCATTAAAGATAACGATCTGAATGCAGTGATCCGTATTGGAAATGATTTTGTAAGTAATTACTATGAGATAAGGATACCCTTAAAAATAACACCATGGGGAACTACAGATTCACTTGGTATCTGGCCGGAAGCAAATAATCTGGCTCTTGATCTTCAGGAACTCGTTCGGTTAAAAACAAGAAGAAACAAGGCCACCTCACCAGCACAATATTATAGCGAAATGATCGGCGACAGAAGATTTGCTATCATAGGAAATCCAAATCTTGGTGAGGTAAAAGGTATTTTTATGGGCCTTGAAAACTTAAAGCTCGAGCCCATAACTGCTGAAATATGGTATAATGAATTGCGTCTTTCTCATCTTGATGAGAAAGGAGGTTGGGCCGCTATCGGCCGATTGGATATTATTGGAGCCGATCTTTTTAACCTTAGTGCATCTGTTGGCGCAAGAAGCCAGGGTTTCGGTACGTTAGAACAAAAAGTAAATGAACGCAGCAGAGAAGACTATGCACAATTTGATATTGCAGCAAATATTGATGCAGGAAAATTATTGCCTCGAAAATTTGGAATGCAAATACCGATCTATACCGGCATTAGTCATAATAGCGCCACTCCCGAATATGATCCTTATGACCTGGATATAAAACTCAAAGACAAGATAAAAGCCAGCCCTAAAGATGACCAGGATTCGATAAAGAGAGAAGCGGTAGACGAAACAACGATCAAAACGATTACGCTTACCAATGTGCGAAAATTAAAACTTAACAATAAGAAGCCACGATTCTGGGATATTTCGAATTTTGATTTTAATTATTCTTTTACAAAAATTAATAAAAAAAATCCACTGATCGACTTTGATGAAGTGAAAAGAACCCGCGGTGCGATCAGTTATAATTATGCACCTCAACCAAAATATTTCGAACCGTTTAAGAGTTTAATAAAATCAAATTCGAAATGGTTAGCATTTATAAAGGATTTCAATCTGAATTACAGTCCGACTCAGGTCTCATTGAAGGCAGATGTGTTCAGGCAGTTTGGTGCATTGCAACCGAAGAATGTCGGGGGCGGTCCGTATAAAATTCCTGAGAGCTACGATAAATATTTCACATTCGACCGGTACTTTATTCTCCGCTGGGATCTGACTAAGTCAGTAAGTATGGATTATAACGCTATTAATAATGCAAGAGTAGATGAACCTTATGGCCGTATCAACACCAAAGAGAAAAAAGATACAGTAAGAAAAAATTTCTTTGATGGAGGAAGAAATACGCATTTCCACCAGGATGTAACATTTACATATAATTTCCCGACCATCAAATTCCCGCTTATTGATTGGACCTCTCTGAGGGCAAGCTATCGGGCAGAATATGATTGGATCACCGCATCCCTGCTCGCAAAAGATCTTGGTAATACAATTGTGAATGGACAAACCAAAAATCTAAATGCTGACCTGAATTTTGAACAGCTTTATAACAAGTCGAGATTCTTAAGAGCTGTTTATTCTACGGCACCGGTAAATGCTCAACCAAATAATAATCCAGGAAATAATAAAACGTCAAAGAATAATGTAAAAACCGATTCGCTTTCAAAAAAAGAAGCAAGAAAACTCAGGAGACTCCAGCGCAAAGAGGAAAGAAGAGCAAGAAGACTACAGAAACAAAATTCTGTGCCAACAGTAAATGGAGTAGTGAAAGGTGTTGCAAAAGTACTTACTTCAGTAAAGAGAGTGGGAATTCAACACACTGAAACTTCGGGAACATCTTTACCAGGTTATCTTGACAGTACAAAATTTTTAGGGCAGAACTGGAAAAGCATGCAGCCAGGCTTTGATTTTATTTTAGGTTATCAGCCTGATACAAATTGGATAAACCAAAAAGGATTGGATGGGGTTTTAACAAAAGATCCACGTTTCAATTCATTAATACTACAACGTTATGATCAACGTTTAAATCTTTCCGCACTTGTTTCACCTGTGAGAAACCTTACGATCGACGTTAATATGGATAAAACATTTTCTAAAAACTATTCTGAATTATTTAAAGATACCAGCGCTACTCTGACGGAAGGTTTCAAGAGATTAAATCCTTATTCGCTTGGTAGTTTCAGCATTACTTATATTTCTTTCCAGACGTTGTTCAAAAAATTTGATCCGAATGTTGTTTCCGGAACCTTCAAGCAATTTGAAGACAACAGGATTTTCCTGTCGGAGAAACTTGGTAAATCAAATCCCTATAATACAAGCCCGACACCAGGTCCTGATGGTTACTACAAGGGTTACGGCCGGTATGCGCAGGATGTAATTATCCCCGCATTTATTGCTGCTTATACCAATAAAGATCCGTTGAGCATTTCATTGATAAAAAATTCAAATCCGAATACAAGTGCAAATCCTTTCAGCGGTTTAAAGGCTAAACCAAACTGGAATGTTACTTATAATGCAACCAGTATAAAAGGTCTCGAAAAGGTATTTACAAATATTATGATACGTCATGGATACCGAAGTACCTTAAGTATGAATAGTTATAATTCCGCACTATTCTTCCAGGATCCTTTCCATTATGGATTCCCCTCCTTTGTTGATCCGTTAACTAATAACTATGTTCCTTATTTCTTTGTTCCGAATATAACGATCACAGAAGAGTTCAGCCCATTGTTTTCAGTTGATATGACATTTACTAACAGGCTGACCGCAAGAATGGAATACCGTAAATCAAGACAATTAAGTTTGAGTCTTATCGATTATCAATTAGCAGAGAACCGTTCTACCGAATTAACCATCGGTGCCGATTGGACCGTCAGAGGAATGCCGCTGATCAAAAAGATGCCATTCACGAAAGGCAAGATGGATAACGATGTTACTTTTAAGCTTGACTTCAGTTTGCGGGATGATGCCACTGCTAACAGTAAACTCGATCAGAATGCTGCATTTGGTACA
>DASTZB010000266.1:0-6659 GCA_035764525.1 Chitinophagaceae bacterium
AAAAATTTCCTGATTTTTCAACACTTGATATTAATAATAATAGAATTGAGCTCTCAAAACTAAAAGGAAAATATGTGTTAATTCAAGTATGGGCATCTTGGTGTGTTCCATGTATCCAGGAAGTGCCCGACCTGAAAATTATTTATGATAAATATAAAAACTCGGATTTTGCCCTTATTTCATTTAGTATTGATAAGGATTCCTCTGCTTTTAAAAAATCACTTGTTAAATACTCCATGAATTGGACACAGGTATTGGGAGATGCAAACCTTTGTTCCTTGTTAGGGACCATAATGGTTCCGCAACTTTATTTAATAGATAAGAATGGCCTGACAATTTATAATGGAACCAACACAAAGGATCTTAATTTGATGCTATTGAAAAAAGTACTTTCGGAGCGTCTACAAAAATAAAATATTCAGTTTGTTAATTGAAAATGAGAATTTTTTATTTGGCGATTTTGCAAATTGTTTTATCAAATACTTTATTGCTTTTTTGGGAAACCCAATTCATACTATAATATACAGTCGTTTACGCTATATTAATGATAGCCTTGCAGGTCGTATAGCAATTTTTAATAACCTGAAATAGAGTATAAGAATTCATGCTTCTTGAAGTCAGGCAATGTAACTCTTAGCATTGCTCCTTTTATCTGGTTTCGGAATGAATTAGAATGCGTCCGGTTTATTTTAAGAAATTATGTTAGGCGTATTCGTAATCTGTAAAACATTTTTAATACCGGGAATAAGTGTGAACAGAATAAAATACGTCTCATACTGTTCGGGCATTAATTGAAAGTCTTATTTGCAAATATTTCTATCTGCTACCAACGCCACGGTTTATTGTTTCCTCAATGTTTTAGTGATTCTTTCTATAATTATATCTAGGTTACCAATTCCTTTATCTGTTCACCGAATAACTCCTGCTTCACCAAAACTATTTAGTTCTTGCTCTAACGTATTTTACATCACCTGGTGTAACAGTAACTGCCTGATTTCCGAAGCTATTGCGAATATAAGTGAGTACATCAGCGATCTGCTGATCCGTTAATTGATTATGCGGAGCCATTACATTACTATAAGTTTCCCCATCTATTTCTTCATGCGTATCCATCCCCTTTAAAATGATTCTTATAAGTTTTGTTTTGCTACCCAGCACATGAGCCGTTTTTTCTAATGGAGGATTTAATCCCGGCACACCGCTTCCATCAAACTGGTGACAAGCCATACAATATTGTGTATAGACCTTTTTACCTCTATCCATTATAGTTTTATCAATATTTTTTGACATGTTAAATGCAATCAATACCATCATACCCATTGGAAGAAAAAAGATGACACGCTTCATTTTCAATAATTATTTTTTATATATTATCTTATAAATAGTTCCTTTTACATCATCACTTACATATAAGGCGCCATCCGGTCCCAGTGCCAATCCACATGGCCGATGCACTGCCTGTTTCGGCGACATCACAGTTTCCACTCCTGCAAAACCATCTGCAAAAATTTCCCAGGGACCACTTGGTTTACCATCTTTAAACGGCACGAATGCTACATAATAACCTTCCTGTTTTTCAGGTGAACGGTTCCATGAACCATGAAACGCAACGAAAGCCCCGTTCTTATACTTTTCCGGAAACATATTGCCTGTGTAAAATAATAATGCATTCGGTGCTGCATGGGCTGGAAAAGCAACTATAGGTTGCTCTACTCCTTCACAACGGGTTGTCTTTTTTCCATCACCACCATACTCAGGAGCCAATACTTTTTTGTTTTGCTGTACATCGAAATAACAGTAAGGCCAACCGCAGTTTGCGCCTTTTTTTATCATGAACATTTCTTCAGCTGGAATATCAGCATTTTGCTTCGCATTAAAATATTCAGGGAACATATCCAACTGATCACGGCCATGCTGTATAACAAACAATTCATTTACCTGGTAGTTCCAGTCCAGGCCCATCACATTGCGCAAGCCGGTTGCGTAACGTACTCCATCTTTATAAGATTGATTTAGTTTATCAGCCCGGAATTGCCAGATACCACCTGCAGAATCTAACACAGGACAAGGATCCTTTCCTTTTGAACCTGCACCTCTGTCTACTTCCTGGCAGGAATTTAAAGGAGATCCTATGTTTACATATATGTATCCCTTATCATCCAATATTAATGATTTGGTATTATGTTGCCTGCCGTTTATTAATCCTGTAATAATTTTTTCAGGTGAGTCCGGGTTTATTACTTCTTCATTCTCGTCGAGTTTATAACGAAATATTTCATCATTGGATGACGCATAGAGATAACCATCCTTAATTGTTATACCGGTACCAATATAGTTACCAAACCTTTTAATGTCATCGATCTTTCCATCGCCATCGGTATCTTTTATTCGTAAAATTCCTTTTCCATTTACCAGCTTGCTTAATTTAATATACAGAGCCCCGCTATTTGTTACCACGATATGACGGGCTTTGCCCACACTATCCAATATTGCTGAGGCGCTGAAGCCAACAGGTAATTTTAAACCTGCATTTGCTGTTTCCTCAACTGCGTTTTTCTTTGTTTTCGGGTTCAACAGATCTTTTGCAGGAGCAATGATCAATATTGTCATCAATAATAGTGGCCCAAATAAATATTTACGCATAAACTTTGTTTAGAACTGATCTTCTTTTGTACAAATAAAGAAAAAAGGTTTGTGTCAGGGAATTTGATCATTGTCGTATCATTCAGCGATTTTAGCATTGAAGAATTCACACATCTTCACATAAAATGACTGCTAAAAATATTTATGTAAACTGTTCCGAAATTCATCAATTTTGTATGTTGAGCTTAAAAGCCTGCCCGGTTATGAATAACGTAACACTGAAAAAACTAGCTGAAGAGTTGAAAATGGCGCCTTCAACAGTTTCCCGTGCCTTGAGGGATAGTCATGAAATAAGCCAGGAAACCAAAGATCGGGTAAAAGCCCTGGCAGCCAAGCTTGACTTTCAGCCCAATCCTCATGCAAGCAGCTTGCGAAAGAATCAAAGCAGAACTATCGCTGTTATTATTCCTGAAATACAAAACAATTTCTTTTCACAAGTTATGAATGGAGTTGAGGAGGTGGCCCGGCAAAAAGGTTACCATGTGCTGATCTACCTTACTCATGAAGATCAGAAAAGAGAAATGGATATTTTGCACTTGTTAAGAAGCGGAAGAGTGGAAGGAGTGATGATCTCCGTGTCCAATACTACTAAGAGTTTTGAGCATTTAGAAGCTTACCGCAAAGAAGAAATTCCTTTGATATTTTTTGACAGAGTTTGTGAAAGCATGGAAGTGCCATGCATCACTACGGATGATACAGGAGCAGCTTTTAAAGCAACAGAACATTTGCTGAAAGCGGGATGTAAGAAAATTGCTTTTCTTTCCATGGCAGGAAATCTTTCTATAAGCTGCGGTCGCAAATCCGGATATATAAAAGCGTTAACAAAATTTGGTTTATCGGGTAATGAACTAGTTATAGAATGTGGGCCTGACGATGAAACAAATCGTCAAAAGATCAGGGAACTTTTGCAAAGTGAGCAAAGACCTGATGGGATCTTTGCAGCCGTAGAAAAATTTGCTGTTAACACTTACGAAGTATGCAAGGAACTTGAAATAAAAGTGCCTCAACAATTAAAAGTGATCAGCTTTTCAAATCTATCTGCCGCCGCATTGTTCAATCCCCCGCTATCAACTATTGTGCAACCGGCATATGATATAGGTCGTGAAGCTGCCAATATCCTTTTTAAGATAATTGATAAAAAGAAATTATTAAACACGGAAAAGAAAGTTGTGATCCCCTCACATCTTGTGATCAGGGAATCAACTATAGGTAAACATTATCCAAAACCTTCGGTGTTCCTAAAACAATAGTGTCGTTACAACATTTTTAATTTCTCAACTAATTATAAAGATACGCCCCGCTTCCATGGTATGAAATCATCCTGGGCCAATTGAACTGCTTTAGGAATTATTTCACCACTGGCGACTTTTATACAGAAGTCAAGGATTTCTTCTCCCATTTGCTGAATTGTTTTTTCGCCGTCAATGATAGGACCTGTGTCGATGTCTATAATATCATTCATTCTTTTTGCCAGCCTGGAATTAGTAGATAGTTTAATAGTCGGTGCAACAGGATTTCCTGTTGGTGTACCTAATCCTGTTGTGAAAAGAATCAAGGTTGCACCAGAAGCAGTTTGGCCAGTTGTAGATTCTACATCATTGCCCGGAGTGCATACCAAACTTAAACCGGGTTTTGTGGCAGGTTCTGTATAATCAAGTACCGAAACCACAGGAGCAGTGCCACCTTTTCGTGCAGCACCAGTTGATTTAATTGCGTCTGTTATCAATCCGTCTTTAATGTTGCCTGGTGATGGATTCATGTGAAAACCTGACCCAACCTGCTTTGCCTGGTGATTATAAGTCTCCATCAGGCGAATGAATTTATTAGCCGTCTCTTCATTGACACTCCTGTCTATTAGTTCTTGTTCTGCCCCGCATAGTTCCGGAAACTCCGCAAGCAAAATTTTTGCTCCTAACGCTACCAACAGGTCGGATGTATATCCTATTGCAGGATTAGCTGAAATGCCACTGAAGCCATCACTTCCTCCGCATTTTACACCAACACATAAAGCGCTGAGAGGGGCTGGTTCTCTCTCCTGTTTATTAATTTCTACCAGCCCTTTGAATGTCTGGCGGATAGCATCAGTAATTAATTGTTCTTCGCTTTGTATTTGTTGCTGTTCGAAAACATACAATGGTTTATCAAAATGTGGATTTCGTTGTTTCAGATCATTCAAAAAATTTTTTACCTGCAAATGCTGACAGCCAAGACTTAAAACAGTCACGCCTCCAACATTCGGATGATCGGCATAAGATGAAAGCAGTGCGCTAAGTGTAGCAGAATCCTGGCGGGTACCTCCGCAACCTCCTGCGTGATTCAGAAATTTTATACCATCAACATTTTTGAAATATCGTTCTGTGTTCAGTGACAATGGGTTCAGATCAATGTTATCAATATCATCACCTGTCCTATGAGCTTGCAACATTTGCCTGGTAAATCTTTTATACCGATCGGTAACTGCATACCCCAATTCATTCCACATTGCTTCTTTGATAACATCAAGGTTCCTGTTCTCACAAAAAACAGTGGGAATAAATAGCCAGTAATTAGCTGTTCCAACATGTCCGTCACTTCTTTTATAACCATTGAATGTCTTGTGCGCAAACCGGGAAATATCGGGAGCTTGCCAGGTGTATTGAAAAGAACGATATTCATATTTTCCAGCAGCATGTTTAGTATTAGCTGTGGTCATTGCTTGTCCTTTGAATACATCTGTTTGTAATTTGCCTACTAATACTCCATACATGATCACACCATCACCCATATGCATATCATGTTCAAAAAATTTATGCTTGGCTGCTACGTTTTCTGGCAATTCAAAGCTGGAATCATTTGATGAAACCTTTGTGCCAGGCTCAAGATCCCTGAGGGCTACCAGTACATTATCATCGGGATGTATTTTCAGAAACAAAGATTGCGCAGCCTTTGTCGAACTTCTTTTTTCAATTTTTTTTTCCATATAATAAAAGCTTAAGCAATCAATTAAGTTTACAATCAGTGAGCTGTTGAAGATTATGGAGAATGAATAAATTTTCTCATAAACAGTTACTGCATAACAAATAAACTTATTAAGGCAATAAACATGCTTTATATAATTGTCTTATCATTCAACAATTTTAGCATGGATAACATTTTAAAGAACTTCATTAGTTGAAAAAAGAATTGGCCATATAATATTTATATGATAACCGCCTGCCGCAATGCATTTTCCGGGAACGATTGCGTAGATTCTTAGGCAGATCAAGAAAAGAAAAATTTAACGTCGAAAACTAGTTTAATAGTTTAAATAGCTATAAACCAGATACTTAAACCAGATCTTGCCCACCGCAATCGTTTGCGGATGATTTTTTTTTGCCGGGTCATTTGTAAGCTAAATTGGCATTCGAAACCTGTTTCTATCACTTTTCAGGTAAAGATTGCTTAATAAACAATTGCTTAATCACGAAAACCTGCTTGTATGAGACCTCAACTTTTAAAAGTGTCCAAAGAACCTCAGCATTCTTTTAGTGTAAGGCAAGATCTCGTGCCCTATATTAATAATCGCTGGCATTACCACGCCGAAATAGAACTGATCCATTTTAAAAAGGGTGAGGGCACACAGTTCATCGGCGATAGTATCAAACAATTTAAAGCTGGCGATGTGGTTTTGGTAGGCTCCAACCTGCCACACTATTGGCGATTCGATGATATTTATTTTGAAGAAGATGCTACGGTGACTGCCGATGTAAGAGTGGCTCATTTTTGCCAGGACTTTTGGGGCAGCCAGTTCCTGGAGCTACCTGAGAACATCCATATCAAGACCATTTTAGACAAAGCAAAAAGAGGATTGCAGATAACGGGTAAAACAAGAGAAAAAGTAGCAGGACTACTGGATTCTCTATTGCAGGCCACCGATAACCAACGTATCATTTTGCTGATCGAAGCATTAAATATGATCGCAAGTTGCGATCAACTGGAAACCTTATGCTCCATTGGCTTTAAATATGACATGATAAGGGATGAGAAGGATCGTATCA
>DASTZB010000267.1:0-17283 GCA_035764525.1 Chitinophagaceae bacterium
ACAATATCTCTTTTTTATGTCGTGGTCATCTACGGATGCCATAAGCCTATGCTTTTTACTTTTTGCATTGGCAGAAACAATTAATATTATTCAAACTGGGAAAGAAATAAGTTTGTTGAGAGCAGTTGGCTATGGCTTATTGTTTTGCTTGCCTTACTTTTTCAGATATATGTATCTGCCTGTCGCAGGATTATTGCCATTGCTTGTTTTTCTTTCTGGTATTAACTTAAAAAATAAAAAACTAAAAGTTTCAGGTTTGAAGCTTTTGGGGATAGCTGCTTTTTTTATAGCCGTTTTATCGGTAATTAGTTTGCTTACCTATGGAAATGCAGTATATCTGAATAATTTTGGTCGTGGATTTTATATTAATCAGCTTGCTGATTGGTATCCTTTTTTACCTGCGTCATTTATAAATCTTGATTTTGCTGCACAATTAATTGAAAAAATTTCGCCTTTGAATTACAGCCAAGCCATGTCTTATTTTAATATCATAAACATACTATTGGTCTTCTTATTCTCTTTTCTATTAGGGCTGTACGTTTATTTTAATAAACGGAATCTTTTTTCTTCGAGTCATTCCGCTTTTATAATTATTGGCTCTCTTATTTCAATTTTTATCATTCTTCTGCTCGCTTACCTTTCATTTATTTACAAGAAAATTCAATGGGGCTATATAAATTGGACATATGTTAGCGATGAGCGGTATTTTGCCTTCGTATATATTTTTTTTCTTCTTCTTTTTTTTATTTGTCTATATCATTACAGTGCCTTTTTCAAAAGGCCTTTGATCCGTTTTTTTGCTTTTATTGCCGTTTGCTGTTTTAGCATTGAAGTAATGCATGGCATTTATTATAACATAAAAATTCTTGGTCATCATAAAGATTTATCTCCAATTCGTGAATCTGAAAATGTTTACAAGCGTTTCCCTGCAATAATAAAAGAAATTAAAGAACAGAACCCTGACCGGGAAGTTTTTGTTTCTGCTCCTGACCTGTTTTATACGCATGACGCTTCACAACTTGGATATAAGGCGATCTTTGATTATCAGAATTTATCAAGAACAGCTTTAACAGTGACTAAAAAAAGTATTTTGATCTTACCTATCCATACAAATGAAGTGATAATAATGAAAGACTATATTGAAACGAAAAAACCGAAATCAATATTAACTATTGACGGAGTCTTTTTCTATGCTGAAGAAATAAATCCGGAATAATGAATCTTTCTCAATAAAATGAATCGATTAAAAAAAATACTGGAGAGTCGTTTTGCGGGAATTTTTTGTTTTTTGTTTGCTATCACTAATCGAATCATTTTTGCAACACTGTATTCCCGGATTGGAACCGATACAAAATTACAATTGGCATATGCGGAAAATCTGCAAGCCGGAAAGGGGATGGGGGTTATAAAATATTTTACCAATGATTTGAGCACGCCGGTTTTTGATAGCCACCTCCAATTCCCTCCGGGATTTTCCCTTGTTATTATTCCCTTTTTGAAATTTTTTGATGGCAATGAATATAAAGCCATGTTGGCATATGATATTGTCGTTTCGATTCTTTTTGTTATTGCAGTAAGACTATTGGGAAAAAAGGCAGGTTTGTCTCCGGTATTAAATAATATCGCCACCCTAACAGCCGGATGCTCACAATACACTTTTTTTATGTCCTGGTCGGCAACTGAAGGGATCGCATTGTGTTTCATATTATTTGCGTTGACTCAAACCATTGCCGTTATTGACAAGAGAGGAAATATTGGCTTATTGAGGGCTACCGCCACTGGCTTATTATTTTGTTTGCCATTTTTTTTCCGTTACATGTATTTGCCATTAGCATTCTTGTTCCCATTTTTTATCCTTCTATCGGGCATTCTTTTAAAAAATAAAAATCTAAAGCTCGGTGGGTTAAAAACTTTAGCAGCCTCTGCCATGTTCTTTATTCTTTTATTTATTTTCAGCTTATCCGCTGCCGAGAATGCTTTGCATTTAACTAATGTTGGGCGTGGGATATTCTTTGATCAATTTGTTGAATGGTATCCTTTTTTACCCGCTTCATTCATTAATATCGATTTTGGAGCACAATTGATACAGGGTCTATTGGGTTTGGAATATAGTCGTGTTATATTTTATCTTAAAATTATTAATCTCGTGATCTTTGTAATACTTTTTTTATTGCTATGGCGATATTTGAATGTTCAAAAAAAGAAATTACAATTTTCAAATAATTTCCTTTTTATCGTTATTGGTTCATTTGTGGCACTTGCAATCATCCTTTTACTTGCATGGGTTACGCTTACTTATAAACAAATATCCTGGGGTTTTCATAGATGGACTCATGTCCAGGAACCCCGATATTTTGCTTTCATATACGTATTTATGCCTTTGCTGTTGCTTATATGTCTTCAATATTATCGCTCATCTTTTAAGAAGCCATTGATACGCTTTGTTATTTGGGGACTGTTCTTTTGCCTGGGAACAGAAATAATTCACGGTATTTACTATAACGCCAAGATCCTTATTTCGCACAAAGACCTGTCTTATATTCGGGAGACAGAGAAAAGCTTTAGAAGTTTTCCCACTATCATATCAGAAATTAAAAATCAAAATCCCGACCGGGAATTGCTCATTTGTGCTCCCAACCAGTATTACCTTTACACTGCTTCACAGATGGGCTATAAAGCAATTTTTGACTACACAAATTTTTTAGAAGCCGATCACCTCAAGGTGTCATCAAAAAGTCTTTTATTAATGCCTATCCAGCCCGAAGACACAATAATTATAAAGGACTATCTTGGAAAGAAAAAACCTCGCTTGATCTTAACCATTCCCAGTACTTTATTTTACGTACAAGAAATAGACCCGCAATAAAGAATGTAGATTATTTTTGTTTTGCATGAAATCTGTTTACAATTTTCTTTCATCAAAAAAAACAGGCTGGCTTTTTACTCTGGTTGCCATTGCTTGCAGGACTATAAATATTCTTTATGCTTCATTTATCAGCCGGGATAAAATTTTCCTTGCATTACAAAGCAAAAGCTGGATTAATGGAAAGGGGTTCAGTGTCCCTCAATATTTTGTAACAGATCTTGCTAATCCTGTTTATGATCTTACACCAAAATGGCCTCCTGGCTATCCAATTTTACTTGCACCATTTTTAAAAATTTTTGACTACGATGTTGCTGCTGCTACTACCGCAATTGATCTGACCGCTGGAATTATTTTGATTTTTTTATCGAGAGCTATTGCCGTTCAACTAAAATTTCCCGCAGCCGCTGTAAACATAATTACACTTGTCGTTGGGTGTTTTGAGTATGCATTTATTTCTGAAGCATTACCGACTGACGTTTCATCATTTGCTTTTTTCATTGGTGGGTTGCTGCTTTTACTAAAAGCAATTCAACAAGAAACTTTATCGATATATAAAATAATAGCTGCGTCATTACTTTTGTTTGTACCCTGTACTTTTCGCTACGCTTATCCACCATTGAGCATTGCTGCACCGCTCGCTTTGATATTTGTTGGATGGTATTTGCAAAAAAAGATGTTTATAAAAAAAGGTGTGTTGAGCTTATTGGTTATCTCATTACTTCTGGCAATCTTTTTTGTATCCATGAAAATAACAACGGGGAGAACAGGATACATTGTTGATACAGGAAAAGGTTTTTATCCTGAAAATCTTTTTCATTGTGCGCCTGTAGTTCCCGGATCTTTCATCAATACTTTTTTTACTACAAGCCAGTTGATAAATAAGACAGGAATGTCTTTCTCGCAAAGCCATAGCCTATTAGAAATAATTAGTGCATTGATGGTTGTTGGCTTGCTGATATTGTTTTCTTTGTTATTCATCAAAAAAAAGTTTTTTAAACTGATTGATCCTTTCAAATTATTTCTGTTGACCGGTTTTTTTATTTCGGGAGCATCATTTGTTTCACTTGGCTATCTGTCCCTGATATATAAACCACAACCAGGCTGGGGAAATTACATAGGCGAGCCGCGGTACTTTATGTTTATTAATTTTTATCTGCAATTTGCTTTTATTGGTTGGATATTCATATATGATCCCTGGAAAAAGAACGCCTTGCAAAGATTTATCGTCTCCATTTTTTCCCTTCTTTTATTTATTGAAATAGTTCATAATGTTTATTTCTATACAAAAGTTGCAATTGCTCCATCAAAATACCAGGTGGCTCCTTATGAAGAAGTTGATTATACTTATTTTACAAATACACTTGAATCATTAAAAAGGGATAATCCTGATACAGAGTTTTTAGTTGTCGCAGAAAGTGACGACTTCTTTCCTTTGATGGCCGCATATCTTGATCAGAAAGGAATATATGATGGCCAAATTCTTGCGAAGGAATTGCCCCAGGTAAAAAAGAAAACAATAATCCTTTTTACTTTATATGATAACGAGCTAACGAATTACAGGGATTTCCTCGCAAATCACGGTGCATCATTATTGAATCATGTTAATGGAGTTAATTTTTACACTGTCCCGATAGTCCCTTGAAAATTTTTCGTTCTTTTCATTGCTTCATTTAAATAATTGTAAGCTATTTTTATCTTTTAATGAATAAGATCAAATCATTCTTTTCTTCCAGGTCCGCGTCGGTAATATTTATTTGTATTGCTGTTTTTTCACGAGTTGTGAATGTGCTGTTTCTTTCTTATGCCGGCAGAGATAAAATGTTCGTAGTACTACAAAGCAAAACTTTTCTGGATGGCAAAGGATTCGCTATCCCTGAATATTTTACCTCAAATCCTCAATTGCCGGTTTATGATTACACACCGATGTGGCCACCTGGTTATTCTCTTCTGCTGGCACCTTTCTTAAAGATATTTAATTATGATGTTTATTGGGCCACTACGACCCTTGATATCATTGCTTGTATTGCTCTGATCTTTGTTGTAAGAAAAATTTGCTGGCAGATTGGCTTTCCAACGATCGCTGTCAATTTAATGACATTGGTTGCGGGTTGTTTTGAGTACATGTTTATTAATGATTCCAAGCCCACGGACAATGTTCCGATCGTTCTTTTTTTATATGGCATTAGTTTAGTGATCAAATTGGTTTCGGACCAACACTTTTCTTTATCCGCTATCTTTTTTGCTGCTTTTATTTCATTTCTGCCAAATGTTTTCCGATATAGTTACCCGCCGCTTTCTATCGCTGTAGCTGCTTCGGTTCTTTTTATGGGTTTTGTAAAAAAAGAAAGTCTGCTTAAAAAGAAAGGAGCCTGGCTGTCAGTATTTGTTCTTGTAATGATCGCCGCTTTTTTATTCACCATGAAATTGGCAACAGGTTATGCGGGATATGCAGTGCCAACTGCAAGGGGATACTTTCCGGAAAATCTTATTCATTGGTATCCGGTCGTACCCGCTTCATTTATAAACGTTGCATTTATTGCAAGTCAAGCAAGAATAATTGCCGGTTTTTCTCTTGACACAATTTTGCGAATATTGGAGATCATTAATATCATTACCGTTTCTTCCCTTGTTCTTCTTTTTGCATACCTTTTTTTTAACAAAAAATTCCTGGCAATACTTACTCCGTTTAAATGGTTTTTGATAATCGGTCTTTTTGCAAGCGCCGCCACCTTTGTTTCCTTAGGTTATCTTTCTTTTACTTATGAAGTTCAAAGATGGAAGGATTTCATATGGAGCTACGTTTATGATCATCGCTATTACGCATTCACATTTATTTTTCTGCAAATTGCCTTTTTGGGTTGGATATTTCTATACAAAACTTCATGGAAAAATTTATTTCTGAAGCTTGTTGTTGCCTGTTTTTCTTTGACTCTTTTTATCGAGGTCATACACAATATTTATTTCCATACAAAAGTTGCATTTAATTTTAAGAAGTATAAATCCGCAGTGTTCCGCGAGCAGGATTATGTGTATTTCTTCAAACTAATAAAAGAGTTGGAAGAAAAATATCCGGATTATGATATCTGGTCAACTTCTTCTGGCGACTTCTTTTACCAATATACAGCAATCTATCTGGGGCATACGGGCATCTCAGATGTAACAAGTTTCAAGGACAAAACACTTAAGGTAAACAGGAAAACAATACTTACGTTGATGTTATATGATCATGAAATACCCGAATACAGTGATTTCCTGTCCAGATCAAAGATTCTTTTTAAGAAAAAAATTGACAACTCAAATAATTATATAATTGAGTTATTGCCTTGATGCCTTTTGGGCTTTTAAGAATTGTAATTCATCTGCCGTCGGCTCAACAATTGCATATTTTTTTACATCATTGATCACTGTTTCATCTAAAGCATCAATAACATTTTTATAAACTGATTTTGAAGTTGGTTTAATAAGCAGCATCATTCCTTTTCTGCCATCAGCGAATTTCCCGCTGGCATCAATATCTTTTTGCTTTTGGCGAATTATTTTTCCAATGCCTTCATATGTTGAATAATTAGTTTGAAAGATTGTATTTGACCTCGCTGCATTATCAAAAGTGCCATTGTAATAATAAACACCGTTGTCTTCATCCAGCAAAAGCGTTAAAGCAAGGTCATCGATTATTTTTGTTGAATCTTTATTATTTGTCGGATCTTTCGGCATAAACAGGTCAGTAGCTTTTGGCGTTGACATCGTCGTTGTGAAAACAAAAAAAGTGATCAGCAAAAAGCCAAGATCCACCATTGGCGTCATATCAATTCGAATGATTTGTTTTTTGTTATGAGAAAAAGATCTTCCCTTCCGCATATCGGCGGTATTTTCAATTTGTGCCATAAATACTGTTTCCTTTTAGATGCTGTGAATTAGCGTTTCCATAATATCAATCATGGGTTTTACTGACGCTGGTCATTGTCATGGCGTGGTTCTTGTGCTACATTTATTTCACTAATTATCATCATCATGAAAACGATAATTGTTCCTACCGATTTTTCGCCAATCGCCACAAATGCAATGAATTTTGCAGCTGATATGGCAGTAAATATTAATGCCAGCTTAATGCTGTTACATGTTTACCAGGTGCCGGTTTCTATGACGGATGTACCGGTTGTGTTGGTATCGGCAGAAGAATTAAGAAAGAGCAGCGAAACAAGATTAGAGGAGATAAAAGATGCGCTGATGCATATTACATCTGGAAAAATTAAAGTTTATACAGAAGCTAGACTGGGCGATGTGTCTGATGAATTGGAAGATGTTTGTAAACACATTCAACCTTTTGCCGTAATAATGGGAACAAGAGGAACAAGTGGTGTTGAAAGGGTTCTATTTGGTAGCACGACTCTGACAGCAATTCGTCATCTTACTTGGCCGGTTATAGTTGTTCCTCCCGGAAAAGAATACGGTACCGGCATAAAGAAAATAGGGTTTGCATGCGATTTTGAAAAAGTGGTTGAAAGCACTCCAATTCAATTTATCAAGAACATGGTAAAAGAATTTGGTGCAGAATTGCATGTATTGAATGTCGATTATGAAGGCAGGCATTTCAAACCCGAAACACCGGAAGAATCACTGATGCTTCACACTTTACTAGAAGATCTTAATCCTAATTATCATTTTATTAATCATGTTGACATCGAAGATGGAATTAATGAGTTTGTTGAAGAGAACAATATTGACCTATTGATTACGATACCCAAGAAACATAAACTGCTGGATAGTTTATTCAAACACAGTAGCACAAAACAACTTGTCACACAATCTCATGTACCAGTAATGTGTGTGCATGAATAGAGAGGGTTTGGCGGTTAATAAAAAAGCCATCCGCCAAGGGCAGATGGCTTTTTTATGTGTTCAACAAATAGTTAGAATTCTGCGTTACCTGGCGTCCTTGGAAAAGCTATTACATCACGAATATTACTCATTCCTGTTACAAACTGAACCATTCTTTCAAAACCTAAACCAAAACCGGCATGCGGCACAGTACCATATCTTCTTGTATCCAAATACCACCACATTTCCTCAATGGGGATATGCATTTCTTTCATTCGTTGTTCAAGCTTGTCTTGTCGTTCTTCCCTTTGTGAGCCGCCAACTATTTCCCCGATTCCCGGGGCAAGAATATCCATTGCTGCAACCGTTTTTCCATCATCATTCTGCCGCATATAAAATGCTTTGATCTCTTTTGGATAATTAGAAAGTATAACCGGTTTCTTAAAATGCTTTTCTACTAAATATCTTTCATGCTCGCTTTGCAGATCCATTCCCCAGCCAGTAATTGGAAATTGAAATTTCTTTTTTTTGTTATAGGGGCTCTCTCTTAATATATCTATTGCTTCGGTATAAGTAATGCGTTCGAAATTATTATTGAGAACAAATTCAAGTTTCTCAATTAAACCCATATCATTTCTTTTATCCTGTGGTAATTGTTTTTCTTCATCCGTTAAACGTTGGGCAAGAAATTCAAGATCCTCACGATTATTTTCCATCACATGCTTTATGATGTATTTAATGAACTGTTCGGCGAGGTTCATGTTGTCCTCCAAATCATAAAAAGCCATTTCTGGTTCTATCATCCAGAATTCTGCAAGATGTCTAGGAGTGTTGCTATTCTCGGCACGGAATGTTGGACCGAAAGTATATATCTCGCCAAATGCGGTTGCCGCTAATTCGCCTTCGAGCTGGCCACTTACAGTTAGATTAGTTGCTCTTCCAAAAAAATCTTCTTTGAAATTGATCGTGCCATCTTCTTTTCTTGGCGTTTTATTTTTTCCTTCATCAAATGGTAATGTAGTTACCCGAAACATTTCCCCGGCGCCTTCTGCATCACTACCAGTAACGATCGGTGTATGCATGTAGACAAATCCCTTATCATTGTAAAATTTATGAACAGCATATGCTAATGCATGACGAACACGAAATACAGACCCGAAGGTATTGGTGCGAAAACGCAGATGCGCAATCTCCCTTAAAAACTCCAGTGAATGTTTTTTAGGTTGCAACGGATACTTTTCGGCGTCGCAGTCACCCAATATTTCAATTGATGTTGCATTCAGATCCATTTTTTGTCCTTTGCCTAATGAAGCAACTACATTACCTGTCACCTTTAAAGAGGCGGACGTCGTAATTCGTTTCAATAATTCGTCTTCAAATTTTCCCAAAGCAACTACCACTTGCAGATTATTATTGGTGCTGCCATCATTCAAAGCTATAAACTGGTTATTCCTAAATGTTCGAACCCATCCCATTATCGTTACTTCCTGTCCCTGCGGTTCCGAGCCAAGCAGTTCTTTAATTCTTGTTCTTTTATTAAACATCTTAATTTTTTAAGGGGGCAAAGATAAGATTCATCGGGGAACAGAACCCTGAACGGAGTCCTTCGCCTCGCTCCGGATAAGCTTACAATTGTCATCCAATCAAGGCACTAAAGCCAGCCCAATAATCAAAATTTGCATTTTTGAGATTTTGCACTAATATTGTAGCGGAAAAACCGTTAAGTAAAGTACGTCCTCAGATTCAGTCCATCGTTGCTTCGGTTCCGTTCAACATAAATTTCAAAATTAATACCTAATCAATTTTTACCGGAAGGATGATTCCGGCCAATCAATTAAGTTCAGTGTTTCAAGATTATGTGGCTAACCTCAAGTTTTTTGTATGTATGACATTCTGCAATTGAACGACATGCTCGTTCCCGAACTGCTGGATATAGCCGAGCAGTTGAAGATACCCAATGCTAAAAAGCTCAGTAAACAAGATCTTGTTTATAAGATCCTGGATGGACAAGCTGTAAAAGCCAGTGAGAAAAAGGCTGGTGATGGAGAAGATAAACATAAACGTAAACGTATTATAAAAACCTCTACAAGCCTTTCAACTGAAGAGGCGATTGTTGAAGAACCCGATAATGATATTTCTATGGCAAAAAGTTCCCGCATTGGCGGACCAAAACCCGCATTAAAAAAACCAGCCCGTGTAACTGAAGAAATTCCACCGGCAGCGGAAGAAAAACATTTACCAAAACGTGGCCGTAAAAAAGGTGATGAGGCACATACGGATGCGCCGCCTGAAGAGGTAAACGAAATTAATGTGGCTGAAGAAGCCCCCACGGCCACCTCTGATTCTGGCAATGTTTCTGACCCTATTTCGACAAACACTTCCGGAACGGAAGCACCGGCAATGGATCCCAACATTGCACAAAAATTTTATCCTCCACGTCGTGACCAGGTATTTAATATTGAATTTGATGGTGTGATCCTTTCAGAAGGTGTGTTAGAAATGATGCCAGATGGTTACGGCTTCCTTCGTTCATCGGACTATAATTATTTGTCATCGCCTGATGATGTATACGTTTCTCCTTCGCAAATAAAATTGTTTGGTTTAAAAACAGGCGATACGGTTTATGGCGCAGTTCGTCCACCCAAAGAAGGTGAAAAATATTTTGCCTTATTGAAAGTAGATACGATCAATAATAAAAAACCGGAAGAAGTTCGCGACCGTGTACCGTTTGATTACCTGACACCGCTTTTTCCTTTTGAAAAATTAAATCTCTTTGATGCTCCAGATAATTATTCAACAAGAATAATGGATCTGTTCACTCCAATTGGTAAGGGTCAGCGTGGATTGATCGTTGCTCAACCAAAAACAGGTAAAACGATGTTGCTAAAAGCCGTTGCTAATGCAATTGCAAAAAATCATCCTGAGTGTTACCTGATGGTGGTGTTAGTTGATGAAAGACCTGAAGAGGTAACCGACATGGAACGCAGTGTAAAAGCTGAAGTGATTGCATCAACATTTGATGAGCCGGCAGAGAAACACGTTAAGGTTTCTACAATGGCTTTGCAAAAAGCAAAACGTTTGGTTGAATGCGGCCACGATGTGGTGATATTGCTTGATTCCATTACACGTCTTGCCCGTGCACACAATACTGTTGCTCCTGCATCTGGTAAGGTTCTATCAGGTGGTGTGGAAGCAAATGCAATGCAAAAGCCAAAACAATTCTTTGGCGCTGCCAGGAAAATTGAATTCGGTGGGTCTTTAACGATCATTGCAACCGCACTTGTTGATACGGGTAGCAAAATGGATGAGGTGATCTTTGAAGAATTCAAAGGAACGGGTAATATGGAATTACAGCTTGATCGTCGTCTATCTAACAGAAGAGTATATCCTGCGATTGACCTTACAGCATCATCTACCCGTAGGGATGACCTTTTACTCGAAAGGGACGTACTACAGCGTATGAACCTGCTCCGTGTTTATCTTACTGATATGAATACTGAAGAAGCCATGAATGAGTTGCTAAAGAGAATGAGAGGAACAAAAGATAATTACGAATTCTTGGCAAGTATGAATGGGTAAAACCACGGTTTGCTTGATTAAGAATAAGTTATTTGTATACCAAAGAGTTCATCTTTCAGATGAACTCTTTTTTTATCCATTATTTTATTAATTTTCCTCCGAATCCATTTTGATCATTTTTATACCTTATCCCTGGCCATTGAAAAAATAAATATTGAATACTTTCTCGAGCTATCTAAGCATTATACTGTAATTGATGTTCGAAGCCCTGCTGAATATAATCATGCACATATTCCCGGTGCATACAGTTTACCATTATTTTCTGATGAAGAAAGAGCAATTGTCGGAACCGCCTACAAACAGGAGAGCCGTGAAAAAGCAATCAAACATGGGCTTGAGTTCTTTGGGCCAAAGATGAACAAGATGATAGAGGAAGTTGAAGGTTTAGCGTTGAAGGTTGAGGGTTCAGCCAAAACAATTCTTATTTATTGCTGGCGGGGTGGCATGCGTAGCGGCACAGTTGGCTGGCTGCTTGATGTATATGGGTTTAAAGTTTATACGCTTATTGGTGGTTATAAAAAATTCAGGAGACGTGTTCTCGATACGTTCAAACTTCCTTTTGATTTCAAAATTATTGGTGGCTATACTGGATCCGGGAAAACAGAAGTGATCAAAGAACTAGAAAGAAAAGAGGAACTGGTAGTCGATCTTGAAGATATTGCTAAACACAAGGGTTCAGCATTTGGAAATATTGGAATGTCAAATCAGCCGACGCAAGAAATGTTTGAAAACATATTGAGCATTCGGTTACGGACCTTACGATATGAGCCAAAGAATAATCACAAGTCAAACCCTCAAATAATAATAAACCATTCGCCAATCTGGTTAGAAGACGAAAGTCAGCGAATTGGTCTTATTAACCTTCCCAATGAGTTTTGGCATACCATGCGCCAGTCACCTATTTATTTCCTCAATATTCCTTTTGAAGAACGACTCAAGCATATTGTGGAAGAGTATGGCACTCTTGATAAAGAAAAAATGATCGATGGAATATTGAGAATAAAGGAAAGACTGGGAGGCCTGGAAGCAAAAAAAGCCATTGAGTTTTTAAATGAGGATAATACAATCGAAAGTTTCCGCATTTTGCTGAAATATTACGATAAATGGTATACACGAGGCCTGCACAATCGGGAGAACATAAATACGTTATTACATACAGTAAATTGTGATTCCGTAACTCCTGAAAATGCAAATAAATTAGTCCAACAGCCTGTGTATCATGAAAAATCTTAAACTATTCCTACTTCTTTTTTTTATCCCTTGTCTTGGTTTCGCTCAATCTTTAAACGGTGTTTATACAGGTGTTCTGTCAAATGATAGTACAACGATACGCAAGGACCAGTCGTTTGAAATGGCCCTGACCGAATATAATGGCAAAGTATATGGTTATGCGTATTCAACCTTCATTGTAAACGACACCCTTTATTACATTGTAAAAAGAGTAAAAGGAAAAATAGAAGGGGACATTTGCGAAGTAGAAGATGATGAAGTAATCACTCACAACTTTCCTCACAAACCAGACAAAAAAGTCTTTGTTACTTATACATTAAGGAGGAATACTACAGACAGTGTCTGGCGATTGGATGGAAACTGGAAAACAAATCTTGTCAAAAAAAGATTTTACTCTATTTCCGGAAAAGTAGAAACAAAAGAGGAAAAGGACCTGAGCAAATCAAAACTTTATGAACATCTTGGCGATCTTGATCTTCAAAAAACGTTGGCGTTTAATAAACCAAAAGAGAAGGCCCCTGAAAAAAAGCCGGTAAAAGCCAGCGAGGATAAAAATGATGTGGTAAAGAATACAGTAAATAAAGAAGAGAAAAAAGATATTCAGCAAACAGAAACAAAACCGGTCGACAAAAAACCGGATGCTTCTGTTGTTAAAACAGAGACGAAGGTTCCTGATAATAAAGCAGCGTCCATTTCTGCAAATAAACAACCTGACCAAAATGAAAAGAAAGATGTATTTGAAACAAATACAACTGCTGTTGAGAAAAAATCTGAAACCAATACTGTAAAAGCCGATACTAAACTTACGGATAATAAAACGTCTTCTACAGCCATCAATAACCAATCCAATCCGAATGAAAAGAAAAATGTTGTTGCTACTAATTCAACGCCGGTTGATAAAAAGCCGGAAGTACCTGTTGCGAAACCGGAAAACAAATTTTCCGATAACAAACCTGTTGTTGCCGTTAATAATCAGCCGAATCAAAACGAAAAGAAAGATGTAACTGCGACAAGCACAAACCCGGTTGAGAAGCCGGAAGTTAAATCTCCTGATAAGAAATTGACTTCAGGTCCCGTAAACAGTCTTCCAAGCCAGAATGAAAAGAAAGATGTAGCAAGAGGTGATAAAAAATCGACAGAGGATAAAGCTGATGCGGCATATGAATTCCAGGACGTAAAAAGAAAAAGACAGTTAAAACCTGCGGCTTCATTAGTTGATCAAAGAGTATCTATTCCTTCCGAAACTATTTATTTTAAAAATGATAGTCTCTCAATCGCTTTGTATGATAACGGCGAGGTGGATGGTGACTCGGTGAGTGTCATCATCAATGATGAAATGTTTATTGAAAAACAAGTACTGAAATCCACCGCATTCAGAAAAACATTCTATATACCACAGGATCAAGGTGATTCCCTGCTCGTTGTATTATTTGCAGATAATCTCGGAAAATATCCTCCCAATACCGGTTTATTACAAATTAAAGATGGCGAAGAAATATTTTATGTTCGTTTTAAAGCTGACCTTGACAGGAATGCTGCGATAGTCTTGCGCAGAAAATCCAAATAAGAAATTCGCTGGTTATACCGAGATTTGTTGGTTATGAATAATGAACTGACAAACCAGGAATTAATCAGGCTTACGCAATATTCTCATGGTGCTGGCTGTGGCTGTAAGATCTCTCCAAAAGTTTTAGATGAAATTTTAAAAACTAATCTATTAATTCCGGATAATAAAAATCTGCTTGTTGGCAATAGCAGTAGAGATGATGCAGCTGTTTATGATCTTGAAAATGGTATGGCCCTTATTTCTACTACAGATTTTTTTATGCCGATCGTTGATGATGCCTTTGATTTTGGAAGAATTGCCGCAGCTAATTCTATCAGCGATGTATATGCAATGGGTGGTAAGCCACTTCTCGCAATTGCGGTATTAGGTTGGCCGGTTGAAAAAATTCCTGTTGAACTAGCACAAAAAGTTATTGATGGGGGAAGAACAATTTGTAATGAAGCAGGAATTCCTCTCGCCGGCGGACATAGTATTGATTCGCCTGAGCCCATTTTTGGTTTAGCAGTAACAGGCATTGTTACTAAAGAAAATCTGAAAAAAAATAATACTGCGGAAGAAGGCGATCTGATCTTTCTTACAAAACCACTTGGTGTTGGCATTTTATCAACTGCACAAAAAAGAGAACTGCTGAAAGAAGAATATTTACAGCTAATGGTCAAGCAGATGACTGCTCTGAATACGGTTGGTGAAGAATTAGGAAAAATAAAAGGTGTAACCGCAATGACAGATGTGACGGGGTTTGGTTTGCTTGGACATTTAATAGAAATGGCCGACGGCAGCAAGTTGAGTGCAGAAATTTCTTATAATAAAATTCCTGTTGTAGACGGTGTAAAAGATTTTATTAAACGAAGAATTTTTCCTGATGCTACCACCAGGAACTGGAATAGTTATCATGATAAAGTGAGATTTGAAAAAGGAGTGGATGTAATGGAAGCGTTTACTTTATTACCTGACCCGCAAACAAACGGTGGACTATTGTTTAGTGTAAAAGAAAATGCGAAAGCTGAAGTAATAGCGTTGCTGGGAAAATTTGAATTAAGCGATTTTATTGAGCCAATCGGAAAATTTATTTCGAAAGGAGAGAAGATGATAGAAGTAAAAAAATAGGCATGCAAATACACGACAAGCCGGAAATAATTTCTGCATTGAATGAAAATGTTGATGCATTCAACAATTACATTACTCCATTGACAAAAGAACAATTTGAAGCAACTCCCAATGGCAAATGGAGTGCGGGGCAAAACCTGAATCATCTTATTCGTGCTATAAAACCGCTGCAACTCGCTTATGGCTTACCAAAAATTGTTTTGCGAATTCTATTTGGTAAAACAAATCGCCCTTCAAAAAACTATGATGAGCTGGTGGCAAAATATAAAACTAAGCTTGCCGCAGGCGGCCGGGTAAGTGGGCCTTTTATCCCGCCATTTATTAGCTTCGAAAAGAAAAACGAGTTAGTAAGAAAATATGCTGAGCAAAAACAAAAGCTGATCGCTAAAATTGGAAAGCAAAGTGAAAACGATCTTGACGTTTATATTCTTCCGCATCCTTTGTTGGGAAAAGTAACCTTGAGGGAGATGCTCTATTTTACAATTCATCATAATGAGCATCATTTAGAGTTACTGAAAAAAAGAAGCTAATTTTTTTTCGACAAAAAGATCTCTGCCATCATACATCGTACGCTGCCACCTTCTGTTTCTTCAATTATAGGAATTGGGATGAGCAATAATTTACTTCTTGCAGATAGTTCTTCTTTTTGGTCTTCATTCAATGAATCAAAAGCGGTTTGACTCATGACTATAAACTTCTCTCCGTTATTATTCTTTACTTGTAGCATATTTCCGGCAAAAGCATGCATCTGCTCTTTTGAGATCCTGATAACATCATGAGCCGTGCTTTCTAAAAGCTGTCGTACGGCTATCAGCTCCCATTCTTCTTCAATTGCTTCTTCACATAATATGGCAAAATCTTCGCCAAGCGTCATCATAACATTTGTGTGATATACTGGTTGGCCGTTTTTATCTACTGCCAGAAAAATAATCGCCCTGTAGTTATTGGCATTGGCAAATTTTTCCAGCATCGATACATCTGTTCTTGGTGAATAACATGTATAAATCACTTTGTTTTCATGATCGATCACCATGCTCCCGGTTCCCTCCAAAAATTTTCCCTCTACTTCAAATTCACTCCAGTCTTGCAGATCTTTTACCACAAACTTTTCAGCAAGCAGCTTTAAGATATCATCTCTCTTTTCAGGGCGGCGATTGGCAGCATACATTGGAAATACAGAAACTATTCCTTCCGGTGAAGTACTGAGCCAATTATTAGGAAATATAGCGGATGGTTTTATTGGCGTTGGCGTATCATCGATCACTAAAACATTTATATCATTTTTTTGAAGCAATTCAACCATATTATCAAATTCTTTCAATGCTGATTGCTGAAGAGATTGATCATTTAATTTCCGGGTTGGTGATTGAAAAAAATTTGTGGCAGCAGTTTCACCATTGGGGCCAAAAGCAGCAGGACGGACCATAAGTATAGTATCAGTTATCTGCATGTCTTATAAAAATAACTAAATGTGGGTTATTTCACATGATTTATATGTTTGGAATTTCATGATGAAAAATAAGTTTTAAATTAGAAGGGAGTTTCCTTAAAAATGCAAAACCAGTCCCGTCATCTTGCAGCAATTCTTTTTACAGATATAGTTGGTTATACTGCTATGATGCAGCAAAATGAATCCCATGCTGTGACGATCATGAAACATTATACTTCTGTTTTGCAAAAGGCAGTATTAGCTCATTCGGGACAAATACTTAATGATTATGGTGATGGAAATCTTTGTTCTTTTCCCAGTGCCACAGAAGCGGTTAAGTGTGCAGTTGAATTGCAGTTGCAATTACAAAGGGATCCTGCCGTTCCTTTGCGGATCGGCCTTCATGTTGGTGAACTATTTTTTGAAGAGGGGAAGGTAATGGGTGATGGGGTAAATGTTGCTTCACGTATACAATCATTGGGACAGGCCAATACAATTCTTTTCTCCGGTGAAATAAATAATAAGATCAAAAATCATCCAGAATTCAAATCGGTTTCTTTGGGAAAATTTGAATTTAAAAATGTGGATGAACCAGTTGAGGTGTTTGCTTTAGCAAATGGCGGCTTTACAATTCCTAAACGTGAACAATTAAGTGGCAAACTGAAAGAAGTTCAGAAAAGATCTTCT
>DASTZB010000268.1:0-2487 GCA_035764525.1 Chitinophagaceae bacterium
ATGGGTTTGGCATTGGCTGCTGTTGTAAAAGGATATAAATGCATTTTCACTACAACTGATAAGCAGAGCAAGGAAAAGATGGATATACTGAAGGCTGTCGGCGCTGAAGTGATCGTTTGCCCCACGAATGTTGAGCCGGACGATCCAAGAAGCTATTATTCTGTTGCAAGAAGACTGGCAAAAGAAATCCCAAATTCATTTCATGCCAATCAATATGATAATCTTGCAAATCGTCTTGCCCACTATGAATCTACGGGACCAGAGATATGGAAACAAACAGACGGGAAGATCACACATCTTGTTTGTACTGCAGGAACAGGCGGAACAGTTACAGGAACAGCTATGTTTTTAAAAGAAAAAAATCCAAACATTCAAATATGGGCGATTGATGTATATGGTTCATTGCTTACAAAATATTTCCGCACTGGTGAAGTTGACATGAATGAAGTACATCCTTATATCAGTGAAGGTTTTGGTGAAGACTTCGTTCCTGAGAATTATGACATGAGTGTTATTGATCATTTTGAACAGGTAACGGATAAAGATGGGGCCATCATGGCGAGACGTTTAGCAAAAGAAGAAGGAATTTTTTGTGGTTACAGTGCAGGTAGTTGTATACAAGGCCTAATACAATTAAAGAACCGGTTGAAAAAAGATGATCTGGTTGTTTGCATCTTTCATGATCATGGCAGTCGCTATGTTGCTAAAGTTTATAATGATCAATGGATGATAGAAAGAGGTTTTCTCGATGTAAAAACATTTAAGGATATTATAAATAGCCGCATTGGTAAACAAAAACTAGTGACCATAGAACCATCGCAAACAGTTGCTGAAGCTGTTGAAATGATGAAGAAGTATGATATCGAAAACATTCCGGTGATGAATGGCAACGGCCCTATTGGCGCTATGAGTGAGAATGGTTTGTTTCAAAAAGTATTTTCTAATCCCGATATAAAAAATTCGAAAGTTGAGAATGTAATGGAGCGGCCCTACCCTCTTGTTGAATTTAATACACCGGTTGAAAAACTCAGTACACTAATTAACAAAGAAAATGGTGCTGTATTAAGTAAAGATGAAACCGGAAATTATCATATCGTCACCAAATATGATGTGATACAGGCGTTGGGTAAATGATTCAAAAGTCAAAATTAAAAAGTAAAAAGATCAGTTCAGGGGTTTTGAATTTTTACTTTTGATTTTTTACGTCATTATCAACAAACCATCAACTCTCTAACAGCTGTTCGTGACAATGATTGTTTAAATCAATTATCTTGCGGCACCATTTAACGATCACTTACCTGCGACAAGAAATTATCACAAAACAAAAATCAAATGAGTAAGTACCGAGCCGGCGTATTGTTCGGCGAAGAGTTAGAAACACTTTATAACGATGCCAAGAAAAGCCAGTTTGCATTACCAGCTGTAAATACGATCGGAACAAACACGATCAATGCAGTTCTTGAAACTGCAGCAAAAGTAAATTCACCAGTTATCATCCAGTTTTCAAATGGCGGTGCACAATTTATTGCCGGTAAAGGAATGCCAAATGATAAACTACAGGCAAACATTTCAGGTGGTATTTCGGGAGCATTACATATTCATAATGTAGCAAAATATTATGGTGTGCCTGTTATCTTGCATACAGATCATGCTGCAAAGAAATGGTTGCCATGGATCAGTGGATTGATCGGTGCTGGTGAACAATATTTTAAAGAAAAAGGCCAACCACTTTTCAGTTCACATATGCTTGATCTTAGTGAAGAACCTATTGAAGAAAATATTCATACATCAGTTGAGTTTTTCAAACGAATGAAACCACTGGGAATGGGAATTGAGATAGAACTTGGCGTAACTGGGGGTGAAGAAGACGGTGTTGATAACAGTGATGTTGAAAACTCAAAACTGTATACACAACCCGAAGATGTTGCTTATGCATTTAAAGAATTAAGTAAGGTTGGAAAAATGTTTACTGTAGCTGCCGCATTCGGAAATGTTCACGGTGTTTATAAGCCGGGCAACGTTGAATTGCGACCGGTAATTTTAAGGAACAGCCAGGATTATATCGAGAAACAATTAAAGACCGGACCTCAGCCCGTTTACTTTGTATTTCATGGCGGCAGCGGTTCACCCCAGCACCAGATACGCGAAGCGATAGGCTACGGCGCTATTAAAATGAATATTGATACAGATCTTCAATGGGCTTTTTGGGATGGAGTTCTCACTAATTATAAAAAGAATGAAGGCTATCTTCAGGGTCAATTAGGCAATCCTGAAGGAGAAGATAAACCTAATAAAAAACATTACGATCCCCGTGTCTGGCTGCGTAAAGGCGAAGAGACGTTTGTAAAACGACTTGAAGTAGCTTTTGAAGATCTTAACTGTATTAACAGGAACGCTTAAGCGACTAGACAATTTTCTTGAGTCTCTGTCGGTCTACGGCGGGGATTTTTTTCTTATTTAGGAAACAATTAATACAACAGTCTACCA
>DASTZB010000269.1:0-2597 GCA_035764525.1 Chitinophagaceae bacterium
AGCACTTTTACCTGGACCGGCGCTAGCCATACCGGCAATTTTCCGGCATAATGCTCCAGTAAGAAACCAATAAACCTTTCATGAGTTCCCAGCGGCGCCCTGTGAATTATCAATGGAGTTTCGGTTAGGTTGTCTGGTGTGGTGTATTCTAATTTAAAACTGCGGCCCTGCGAAAAATCAACCTGGTTGGTAGCCAATGTAAATTCACGACCGATCACACTCCATATCTGTACATCAATTTTAGGTCCGTAAAAGGCGGCCTCATCCTGTACCTCGACAAATGGTATTTTAGAATTAATAAGTACATCTCTTACCATTTGCTCTGTTTCTATCCACAGCCGTGGTTCATTTACATACTTCTTTCCAAGCTTATCAGCGCTATGCAACGATAGACGCATTACATATTTATCTATACCGAATATTTTAAAATACTTCAGGTACATTTCATTTACAGCCCTGAACTCTTCTTCAAACTGTTCTTTGGTACAATAAATATGTGCATCATTCATATGAAGGCAACGAACCCTCATTAGTCCAAACAACTCACCACTTTGCTCGTAACGATAAACTGTTCCATACTCAGCGATACGATAAGGTAAGTCACGATAGCTTTTTGGCTCAGCCGCGTAAATTTTATGATGATGAGGACAATTCATCGATTTGAGATAATACTTCTCCCCTTCCATTTCCATTGGAGGGTACATACTATCAGCATAATAAGGTAAGTGACCGCTTGTGATGTACATACTCTCTTTTGCGATATGTGGCGTTACCACTCTTTTATATCCAGCCTCATGTTCGGTTTCCTTCGCAAGTTTCTCCAGTTCTTCAATTATCACGGTGCCATTTGGCATCCACATGATCAAACCCTGGCCAACATCATCATCCATAGTGTAAATGCCTAATTCCTTTCCAAGCTTTCTATGATCTCTCTTTTTTGCTTCTTCCAATAAAGCCAGGTATTCATCCAATTCTTTTTGTGATGGAAACGTTACGCCATACAATCTTGTAAGTTGCTTATTCTTTTCATCGCCCTTCCAATAAGCACCGGCAATGTTAGTAAGCTTGATTGCTTTTATTAATCCGGTATTTGGAATATGGGGTCCGCGACACAGATCAGTAAAACTTCCTTGCGTATAAAAAGTTATCTCGCCATCATTCAGATTTTGCAACAAGTCAAGCTTATACTCATCGCCCTTGTCAGTAAAATATTTTACAGCATCGGTTTTTGAAATTTCTTTTCTAATATATTGACTATTCTTCTTTGCCAGTTCATTCATTTTTTTCTCGATCACGGCAAGATCTTCTTCACTTAATTTTTTATCGCCAAGGTCCATGTCATAGTAAAACCCATTTTCAACCGGTGGACCTACCCAAAATTTTACTCCCGGGAACATTCCTTCAACGGCTTCCGCCATCAGATGAGCAGACGAGTGCCAGAAAGTATTTTTTCCTTCTGCATCATTCCATGTATAAAGTTTTACCGTAGCATCTTCCTTTATCGGTCTGGATGCATCCCATACTTGTCCATTAACACCTGCCGCAATAACTTTTCTTGCCAGTCCTTCTGATATTGATTTTGCAATGTCCATAGCAGTTGTGCCTTCAGCATATTGCCGCACCGCTCCATCAGGAAATGTAATATTGATCATTAAACGTTCTTTTTAGGAGGCTGCAAATTTAGCGAAGTCTGCCCAGAGTTTTTATTAACAAACCGTTTGTATAACAGATTTATACAAATAAACTTATTTGTTAGCTTTACAGCGTGATTGTAAGGAATATGAAAAGATTTGTACTCACCATTTTCACTTTTTTACCGGCTTTCTCTTTTTTGTCATTTGCCCAAAACATATCCGGCATTTGGAGAGGATATTTCATTACCGATGATGGAGAGCAATACCGTTTTGAAATACAAATGGAACAAACAAATAACACGTTGTCCGGTGTTACCTATTCTTACCAGGATAAACGTTTCTATGGCAAATGCACAATGACCGGTAATTATTCAAACGCTTCTGGTAACGCATTAATACAGGAAATTAAAACGATTGAAGTGAAAATGTCTCTTGTCAGCTCAGCCTGTATTCAGAAATGTCTTCTTACTTATGCAAAGTCTGGCAAAGAAGAATTTTTAGAAGGTACATTTAGCAGCATTATTGAAAAAACAGATACAATCCGCGGAATAAGAAGAGGTGATGACTGTGGTGGAGGCAAAATGGTGCTGAGAAAGGTCATCACATCAGATTTTTATGTTGAGCCATTCTTAAGAAAAAAGAATTCACCTGTAAATAATAATCCACCACTCGTAAAAACTAATCCGCCTGCCAACAATTCAACAACAAAGACTACTGCAAAATCTCCGGTGAATAATTCAAATAAAAATAACCCGGCCAATACAACTAAGACCACGGTTTTAGTAAGACCAAAAATTGATACAATAAAAAAAGTAGAAGCAGATCCCATAAAGCCTGAAGACAAAAAAGATCTTACTATAAAACCAAATACAAAAACGCAGGACCTCTTGAGAACAAGAGAAAATAATCTTGTGCAGACCCTCCTAATAAATTCAGAAGAGGTAGTGGTTAAATTGTATGACA
>DASTZB010000270.1:0-15202 GCA_035764525.1 Chitinophagaceae bacterium
GGCTATGTCAAACAAATAGCTCCTTTTACTTCAGATCTTGATGATCTTTCGCAAAGATTATTTCAGCTTACTACCAATGGTGGCCAGGAATATTGTGGTTACGTAATTCATACTTCTTTAAATGAATTGAACTGGGATACGGCATCATCCAATTACAAAGTCATTTTTATATCCGGCAACGAAGATTTTTTACAGGGAAACATTTCATATACGCTGGCTTGTACAGAAGCAAAAAAGAAAGGTGTGATCGTAAACACAATTTATTGTGGCGATCGGGTGCAGGGAATAAAAGAGCATTGGAATCTATTGGGGGAATGCGGAAATGGAAGTTTTACGAATATTAATTCAGATGCAAAACCTGTAGATATACCGACACCTTATGATAGTACATTAATTACATTGAACAACAAATTGAATGGCACCTATATTTATTATGGTGCTAATGGAAGAGATAAAAAGGAATTACAAGCTTCTATGGACGTTGCCAATTCTTCAATCAATTCTTATGCAGGTGTGAACAGGGCGGTATCTAAAGCGTCTTCAAAAACTTATTACAATAGCACCTGGGATCTTGTAGATGCAAAGACGGATGACAAAAAGATTCTCGATAAAGTTGATCCCAAAACATTGCCTGATAGTTTACAAAAGAAAAGTAAAACAGAGCTGGAAGCTATAATAAATCAAAAAAGCAATGAAAGAGTGGCGATCCAAAGAGAGATACAGGATATAAGTAAGAAAAGGGAAACATATATTGCCAATGAAAAGATCAATAAGGCAAGAGCCGGAAAAAATTCGAAAACATTAGAAAGCGAGGTAGAGAAAATTATTCGTGAGCAAGCAACCAGATTTAATATGAAGATCGAGTAACAGTTATTAAGTCCGCTGCCGGTCCTGTTTCTCTTTTTTATCAATTGCAGATGCAATAATTGATAAAATAATACTGAATAATAAAGCCCACCAGAAGCTGTCAATGGTAAATCCACTTACGATCCTGCTTGCCAGCAAAACAACCAGCGCATTAATTACAAAAAGGAAAAGCCCCAATGTTACGATCGTTACAGGCAAAGTGAACAAGATCAGTAATGGTCGTATAAACATATTTATAAGTGCCAGTACAATAGCAAAGCCAATGGCAGTCCAGAAATCGGTGACATGGATACCACCGAGAAATTGAGCTAAGGCATAGGAAACTGCTGCAATAAGAAATACACGAACAAGAAAATTCATTTGAAAAATTTGAAGTAAATCTAAACAACTATCAACTCATAAAACTCAGCCGGGTTCAAATATTTTTTTGCTAAGTGCTGTAACTCTTCTGGTGAAACTGTCCGAATGGTATTAATAGCATTATAAAAATAATCTCCATTAAGCTCATTCAAAACATAATTCTTCCATCGTGCAATGATATGAAAGGGTCCATCCAGGTCGCCAAGAATACTACCCATCATATAATTCCTGACTAACTGCATTTCATCTTCACCTACCGGTTCATCCTGCAGTCGTTTCATTTCTTTATAAACTTCACTGATCGCCGCTTCGCAAACATCTTTTCCTGCTTCCGTACTCACCAGCCATCCTGATTGATGAATATGATCCTGTAGAAAACTATGAATACCGTATGTGTATCCTTTGTCTTCCCTGATATTTGACATTAGTCGCGAGCCAAAGTACCCACCAAAAATATTATTCAACACCATCACTTTTAGAAAATCCGGATGATGACGGTTCGGGAATTCTCTTGCTATACGTATAGAACCCTGCACACCATTTTCATCATTGGTAATCCTGAATTTTTCACCTGGCTTTTTTGTTGATGAAATTTTATGAAGTGGTTTTTGAAAATTATTTCCGAATAGAAGTTTCCCAAAATGTTTGTTCAATAATTCAAAAAGACCTGCAGGAAGTTTACCCGCTGTGAAGATGACACAATTGCCATGCCTATAATATTTATTATAAAATGAGATCAATTCATCCCTGTTCAGGGCATCATATTCTGCATGGCTGCTGTATTTCCCATAAGGATGTTTTTCGCCATATATATATGAATCGATCAACCTGCCTGCCACAAATTCACTTTTTTTCAAACTGACACTTAATCGTTGTTTTTGGTTTTGTTTGAAAATTGCGAGTTCTTCTTCGGGGAAAGTGGAATCCGTGATCAATTCTTCAACCACCGGCAAGAGTTCTGAGATATGTTTATTAAGACAGTGAAGTGTAAGTGTTGAAGTTTCATTATAGCAGGCACGATTTAGGAATGAACCATAATATTCAAAATGTTCATTGATCTGAAATGCTTTCTTTTTTGAGGTGCCATTCTTTAAAAGAAAATTAGTAGCAGCAGCAACAACATTTTTTTCTTCAAAGCTATTGCCGGCAAAAAAAACCAATTCCACCATCATCACATCTTCTGCACCGGCATTGATAGCATAAACCGGCACACCGTTATCAAGTGTAAATTTCTCATATGCTTTTAGTTCAAGATGAAAATTTACTGCATCAATGATCGGAGGTGCATTTTTTCTGTCAACAGTAAGTAATTCCATTTATCAGTTCTTTGAATAATAATAAAGCGTATTGCTGTTTTCAGGTCTGAAAATGACCCTGCTTTCATTTAAGATATCTTCTGCTGTAACTACATTGTACTTTTCCAATTCATGGTTCATTTGCCCTGCATCACCCAACAATTCATAAAAAGCAAGACTATTAGCACGGTTCGTAAGGCTCATATCTTCAAATGCGATCAGGCTCTCTACTTTGTTTTTTACTTTTTGTAATTCCGCAGTTGTCACTTTTTCTGTTTTCATTTTTTCCAATTCCCCTTCTACAGCCTCTTCCGCATCAACCATTTTTATTCCTTTTACCAATTTGCCTTCGATAACCAATGTTCCCGCATCTAAACTTCCGCTATGATAACACTCAACAGCACTGAACAGTTTTTTCTCTTTTACCAATGATTGAAATAATCTGGAAGAACCACCACCGCTTAAAACTTCTGTGATAAGATCGGCGATATAATATCTTTTATCAGTGCGGGGATAGATATGCCAGCACTTATAAAATGCATCGAGCGGGACTTCTGCTTTTACTTCTAATTTTCTCTCTTCCATTTGTGGCGGTTCTTGTGGAAGTTTGCGAATATATTTCTGTCCAGCAGGAATATCACCGAACCATTTTTCTGTAAGCTCTTTTACTTTTTCAACAGTTACATTCCCGGCAACTACAAGGATAGCATTATTAGGACGATAATGTTTAAAGAAAAAATTCTTTACATCATCAAGCTTTGCATTTTCAATATGAGAAAGTTCTTTGCCGATCGTCATCCATCGATAGGGATGAACTTTATAAGCAAGCTCTCTCATCTTATGCCACACATCGCCATAAGGTTTGTTTAGATAATGCTCCTTGAATTCTTCGCAAACAACTTTTCGCTGCACATCTAAACTTTTCTCACCAAAAGCAAGTGAAAGCATACGGTCGCTTTCTAACCAAAACGCCGTTTCCAAATTTTCTGCAGGTATTTGGATGTAATAATTGGTAATATCATTTGATGTATAAGCATTATTCTCACCACCGGCCATTTGCAAAGGAGTATCATAACTGGGAATATTGACACTGCCGCCAAACATCAAATGCTCGAACAAATGGGCAAAGCCTGTTTTTTCCGGGTCTTCATCCCTTGCCCCTACATCATACATGATATTCATGACAGCCATCGGGGTGGAGGTGTCCTGGTGAACGATCACCCTAAGGCCATTTGTTAATACAAACTTTTCAAATCGTATCATGGTAAAATCAATAATAAAAAGTTTGTAAAAGTAGGCCAATTAGCGCAGAAGAGATACTTAAAGTATACTCTTTATCTTAAAATTAAATTCCATCAATTCACCATCGCGGCTAACGATAATTTTTACTTTTTGTCCCGCCGACTGCAGCGCCGTTTTATATTGTTGTAAGTTTTGTCCAAGTAAATTATTGATGCCGATCAGCACATCACCTTCTTTAAGTCCGGCAGCCTCTGCGGGAGATTTTGCAGCTACATCACCTAATACGATCTCGCCATCTACGTAGTATAACTCAATGCCGGAATATGCATAATCAAAACCTTCCTGGTAATGCGAGTTAGGCATGAAATAAAATTCACGTTTTGCATAGTTCAGGATCAGGTTGAATCGCCGCAAAATATCATTACCAATAATACCACTCAGGTAAGGATAAGATGTTAGATTAAATGTATCATCAAATATAAAAACGGGTATATTTCTAAAACGATAAGGACCTACTCGAAATTCTTTGATCACCGTCATATGCATGTCTATTTTACCTCCTACACCTTCTGCTTCTTTTGCATGGAGCACTCTTTTCTTATCCAGGAAATTACTGTCCTCAATAAAATCTTTGTTTAGCATCAGGCAAAGCCCGGCACCGATATCAAATAGAAAACGTGAATTGACGGCTACGGCATCTTTGATCCTGGCAGTTTGTACCGGAAGTGTACGCAAAATGGGTTCATACAACCAGCCACCGCGGGGATATTTCATTCGCCCATTTGTAAAAATGGAAATTTTTAAACTATCATAATTTATATTAAAAATATAGCGACTCAGCAAAGAATAGCCGATGATGCCATCTATCTTTTCACCATATACCTGCGTCAGAATATCATAATTGTTTATGTGAAAATTCAGGCTGTCAACGGTAAGGCCGGGTAAGCGCAGCTTTTGGTTATATATAAAACTTACTTTGCGAACGCCGGCAATACCAAGGATCGTCATATCAGATGGAGTGGGAGTAATCTGAAAGTATTCTACTGTAGATGAATCGAGTGAAATGCCACCGCTGCCTGTATCCAAAATAAAGTTAAGGGTATCAGGAAAGTTCCCGAACCTGGCATTAATCATAATAACTCCGCCCGAAAGTTGTCTAAAACGAAAAGATGTTAAAAGCTTTGCAGGAGATTCGACGAATTGTTCCTGCGCTTTCGTGGAAAGAGAGAGGGCTAATAAGAAACAAAACAATATTTGTGTTACCGGCTTTCGCATTACTATTGGGCAATCGTTGCGACGCTCCGTTCATCTTCCTGTATTCATATGAACAAAGGCGCCGTCCCGTCTTATGCGGGGATCGTTCAGATAATTGTCCAGCAAATAGACGAATTGTTTCCCTTATTTGCTGCATCAGCACACCAAGTTATTACAATAATGTTGTAAATAATTACCAACGGCAAATAAAGTGATTGAGTTTCTCTTCTTTACCTTTGCGCTTCTACATTATGCAATTACCCGATCTATACGAGAAAGCTTCCCGGTTTGAGTTCTTATCAAAGGAAGAAGGAGTTTTTTTATTTGAGAATGCACCACTCACCGAACTGATGTTTTTGGCTGATGAACTCAGGAAAAAACAGGTGCCGCATGGAAAAGTTACCTGGCAGATCGATCGAAACGTAAATACCACCAATGTCTGTATTGCTAATTGCAAGTTTTGTAATTTCTATCGCATACCTGGTCATCCCGAAGCCTACATAACTGATATGCCAACATATCGGAAAAAAATTGAAGAAACGATTCGCTGGGGCGGTGATCAATTGTTATTACAGGGCGGTCATCATCCTGAATTGGGCTTGGATTTTTATGTCAATACTTTCAGCCAGATCAAAAAAGAATTTCCTACCATTAAGCTCCATACACTCGGTCCACCGGAAGTGGCGCATATCACCAAGCTTGAAAAAAGTAATCATCGTGATGTGTTGATCGCATTGAAAGCAGCAGGTATGGATTCGTTACCCGGCGCCGGTGCAGAAATATTAATTGATCGGGTTCGACGATTAATAAGCAAGGGTAAATGCGGCGCTCAGGAATGGCTGGATATTATGCATGAAGCTCATAAACTGAACATCACCACTTCAGCAACCATGATGTTTGGGCATGTGGAAACAATTGAAGAACGTTTCGAGCACTTAATAAAAATAAGAGAAGTGCAAAGCCGCAAACCGGAGCATGCAAAAGGGTTTCTTGCTTTTATTCCGTGGACCTTCCAGGATGTTGATACTTTACTCGCAAAGATCCGTGGCGTACATAATCTAACTACACCTGATGAATATATCCGTATGATCGCTATTAGCCGCATCATGTTGCCTAATATCAAAAACATACAGGCAAGCTGGCTCACCGTTGGAAAACAAGTTGCACAGCTTTGCTTGCATGCGGGCGCCAATGATTTTGGCAGCATCATGCTGGAAGAAAATGTAGTGAGTGCAGCAGGTGCACCTCATCGCTTTACTTATAAAAGTATACAGCAAGCGATTCGCGAAGCCGGCTTCGAACCACAACTCCGCAACCAGCAGTATGAATGGAGAGAATTACCGCAAACTATCGAGGAACAAGTAATTGATTATTGATCAAACATTAGAGTACATGAACAAAGTAAGAAAAAAAGCCAAATCAAAACTTTCCGTTTTATTATTATTATTTTTCAGTTCAATAATATCGGCGCAATCTGTAGTAATTGAGATAAAGTCAGATAGTTTGTATATCAATTCAAAAAAAGTTACCAAAGAAATAACATCGCAAAATCTTCGATCTCTTTTGGGAAATCCTAATAGAGAGTTTTATAAATCAAGTACTATTTGGACTTATGATAGCCTTGGATTAAAAATATATATTGGAAAGGAGGATTCCTTACTTGAAACAATTTCTCTTGATTTTAAAAAAGATTACTTTGAGGTCTCTCCCCGAAAAGAATTTAATGGTAAACTTATAATAAACAGCCAAGCGATATCAGCAAAAACATCAATTAAAGATTTAGAAAAAATGGAAATAGGCCTTGAATCTTCAAATCTTGATTGGCGTAATGCTTCGACAGCGTATTTAAGATTCTTATTTGATTACTCAAAGGATAAGAAAAAGCTCGAAGTTGTGGAAATTTCGTTCAAATAATTTTATCATATATTTTAAAATGTAACTCTTGAGAAAAACCGCGATTTCTATTGGTTTCATCTTTTTCTGTTCTTTATGTCACAGCCAACAATCTTATTTTCCCGACTCAACCTGGCAAACAAAAAAACCGGCAGAACTAAAAATGAATGCGCAGTTGCTTGACAGTGCGGTAAGTTTTGCTATTCATAATGAAACCAAAACAGACTATGATCTGCGCATTGCTAATATGAAAGCATATGCCAATGAGCCTGACTATAGAATTGCCGGTCCAATGAGAGAAAGAGGGAAACCGGCAGGAATTATTTTAAAAAATGGTTATATCGTTGCGCAATGGGGTGATGTGAAAAGAGTAGATATGACTTTCAGTGTTTCAAAAAGTTTTTTGTCAACGATTGCAGGACTTGCCGCAGATGATCATTTAATAAAAAATGTTGATGATAGAGTTAATGAATATGTATGGGATGGAAAATTTGATGGAGAACATAATTCAAAAATTACATGGCGGCATTTATTAACACAATCATCCGATTGGTCTGGCTGTTTATTTGATGTTTGTGATTGGGCCGATCGTCCACCGAAACAAGGCGGTATTGATGATTGGAAAAATAGAAAATTACTTGAACCAGGCTCAACATTTGAATACAATGATGTTCGGGTGAATTTATTAGCCTATTCATTATTGCAGGTAATAAGAAAACCATTGCCTGTTGTTTTACGTGAACGAATAATGGACCCTATTGGTGCATCTACAACCTGGAGATGGTATGGTTATAATAATTCTTTTGTGAATGTTGATGGGCAAATGATAGAATCGGTAAGTGGCGGCGGACATTTTGGTGGCGGTATTTTCATTAATACACTTGACCAGGCAAGATTTGGTTTGCTGTTTTTAAGAAAGGGGAAATGGAAAAGCAGACAAATAATTTCGGAGCAATGGGTGAATTCAGTTGGTCAACCTTCTGCTCCAAACAGATCGTATGGCTTAATGTGGTGGACAAACCAGGAGAACCAGTTAGGGAATATTTCAAAGAATATTTATTATGCCAATGGTTTTGGTGGCAACTTTATTGTTGTAGATAATGAACGTGATCTTGTAATTGTTGCACGATGGCTGGAGCCAAATAAAATTGGTGACCTTGTTCGGCTGGTGATCAGTGCAACAGAAAACAAATAGTCGGGCCAAATGAGTACAAAACTTGTCAAAGTCATTCCTGTTCTTGAATCTGCAGATATTGACAGGGATATAGCCTGGTATAAAGAAAAAACGGGTTTTGAAGTTTCTTTTTCTCATGAAAAAATGTATGCCGGCCTTTACCTGGAAGATCTTGAATTACATCTTCAATGGCACGCTGGCACCAAGGATGACCAATGAATGGTGGCGCTGTTATTCGCATTGATGTAAAAAATATTAAACCTATTTTTGAAGAATTCAAAGAGCGGGGGACAGTGACTGAAAAAGATCTCAGGAAGAATACACCGTGGGGAACGAATGAGTTTGCTTTTCACGACCTCAATTCAAATGCGATCTTTATTTCGGAGGATATAGCATAAAACAAATGGATGAAAAAACTTTCTTGGCTGCGTAAAGCCGGTATTGCTGAGGGAATTTCATTTTTGGTATTGCTGGGCATTGCTATGCCACTTAAATACGTCTTTCATCAGCCAATTGCTGTAAAAATATTTGGGTGGGCCCATGGAATTTTATTTACTTCATTTCTTTTTCTTGCATGGGAGGTGAAAACAGACCGAAACAAATCATTGAAATGGTTTGCCACTGCATTTCTCGCAGCCATCATTCCAACAGGGACCTTTTTATTTGATAAAAAATTAAAAGAAGAAGTGGCGATTAGTTAGTCCCAAGCTGATTAGCTTTAAAGACCCTTAAAAAATTCTCTCCTAAAATTTTACGGATATCTTTTTTACTATAACCTCTGTCCAGTAAAGCTTTAGTGATAAGAGGAAAATCCTGCACACCATTTAATTCCTTAGGTCCTGCTTCAATACCGTCAAAGTCAGAACCCAATCCAACGAAATCGATGCCAACAAGTTTTACAATATAATCAAGATGATCGAGCAACAATGAAAGCGGCGGACGGATAGCATTTGTTTCCTCTTTATATTTTTCCATTGTCATTATTCCTGCATAATCAGGTTGTGTGCCATGTGCAACCAATGAATCAATTTCAGGTTTATGTTTTGCCAGTAACTGCGCGGCTTTTTTTTCATACGTACTATCGAGAAAGCCAGCATAAAAATTAAGATGAATAACACCACCATTTTTCGCAATCGCTTTTATCTGGTCATCTTTCAAATTTCTGCGATGATGACAAAAAGACCATACACAACTATGCGAAGCGATGATCGGTTTCTTTGTAAGCTTTATAACATCCCAAAAAGTTTGTTCACCATTATGGCTTATATCGATCAGCATTCCAAGCTCGTTCATTCTTTGAACGATCTTTTTGCCCAAATCAGTAAGTCCTTTATGAGCCAGCGAATCACCTTTTGTAGTTTCATCGGCAGCAGAAGTCGCCCAGCTTGTACTGTTATTCCATGTAAGTGTCATATATCGTACGCCACGTACATATAATGCATCAAGGTTTTCTATTTTATCTTCTATCATGTGACCGCCTTCCACTCCAAGCATCGCTGCTAACCTGTTGTCTTTGATCGCTTGTTTTAATTCCGCCGGTGTTTTTACAATTGTCATTCGGTTAGGAGCTCTTTCTGCCCACGCATAAACTGAATCGATCTCACGATTGGCAAATGCATAAGGTTGCTGCTGTTCAGGACCGCAAAAAATAGAGAAGATCTGTACATCGACACCACCTGATCTCAAACGGCCAAGATCAGTATGTGTTCTTCCGAACAAGTCAGCATCAAGACTTACTTTTTTTTCAATAGAAGCACTCGGAAAATCATTATGTGTATCTACAAGCACTGCTTTGCTATGGATCTTTTTATATTTCTGGCTGAAAATACAAGTGGTCATTAACAGCATCAATGGAAAAAGTATATAGCGGGAATACATTTTAAAAATATTTACGGGCAAAAGGTAGATAATCTAATTTTATACAACAAAAATATGCTGCGCTTTAAACATATTATTGAAGAATGTAAAGAGCTTGATGTCATCCGGGATCTTTTTCGTGAATATGAAAAGGAACTGAATGAAGATATTTGTTTCCAGAGCTTTGATAAAGAATTAGAAGACCCGTTAAAAAGTATGGGCCTCCATCGGGAGACCTGATACTGGCCTATTGGGAAGATGCGATCGCCGGATGTATTGCATTGACAAGAATAAAAGAATCCGGTGTTTGTGAAATGAAACGCCTTTTTGTAAAACCTTCTTTCAGAAAAAATAAAATAGGAAAACTGTTGGTAGAGGAATTGTTGAGTTCAGCAAAAGAAAAGAATTATGAGAAGATGAGGCTTGATACATTTATATAAGCAATTTGGGTTTGAAAACATTTCTGCATATTATAATAACCCGTTACCGGGAGTAGTCTATATGGAAAAAGTGCTGTGATCCGAGTCAGTAAAATCAATTCAATAGAGGTTTTTGTCTGATAAAAAGCATTAGCTTTATTTAAAACCACTGCATGAAACAGCAAGGAATGTTATTTGTTTTTTTATTTTTTAGTTCAATTATCGCCTTATCGCAAAAGAGCAAAGAAAAACCTCCTGATAATTCAAAAGATAAACAAGAGATCATCGCTTCACTCAGCGGCAAATATGATTACTACAAAGAAAAGGCATTGAAAATATGGGACTATGCAGAGGTGGGTTTTAAAGAAGAAAAGAGTTCTGCTCTATTACAAGAGACACTGAAAGAAAATGGATTCATAATACAATCAGGCGTTGCAGGTATGCCAACGGCATTTATTGCCAGTTATGGTAGTGGCTCACCTGTCATTGGTATTCTTGCGGAATTTGATGCATTGCCCGGCATGTCGCAACAGGCAGTACCTGAAAAAAAACCTATTGAAGGAAAAAATGCAGGGCATGCATGCGGTCATCATTTATTTGGGGTAGCATCAGTAGCAGCCGGTATTGAAATAAAAAAATTAATTGAACAAAAAAAGTTATCGGGAACTATCCGTGTATATGGGTGTCCCGCAGAAGAAGGCGGGTCAGGGAAAGTATATATGGTTAGTGGGGGTTTGTTTAATGACGTAGATGCAGTGATCCATTGGCATCCTGATGAACATAACGGGGTAACCCTGACAAGTGCTTTGGCAAATACATCTGCAAAATTTCGTTTTAAAGGAATGGCTGCTCATGCATCGATGGCGCCGGAAAAAGGAAGATCTGCATTGGATGCAGTAGAAGCAATGGATAATATGGTAAACATGATGCGTGAACATGTACCACAGGAAACAAGAATACACTATGTGATAACGAATGGTGGCAAAGCACCAAACATTGTTCCCGATTTTGCAGAAGTGTATTATTATGTACGCCATCCCCAAAAAGATGTTGTTCTGAATGTATTCGATCGGGTAGTGAAAGCAGCAGAAGGAGCAGCACTGGGGACCGAAACGGAAATGAAATACGAAGTGATCGGTGGTTCACATGATCTGTTACTGAATAAAACCCTGGCAGATGCTATGCAGAAAAATTTAGAAATAGTTGGAGGTGTTTCTTACACACCTGGGGAAATTGAATTTGGAAAAAAACTACAATCAACGTTTAATTTTTCTTATCCGCCAATTGAATCTGCAACAAGGGTAAAACCATTACAAACTATGGTGGGTGGCGGACAGGGATCAACTGATGTAGGTGACGTTAGTTATGTAGTACCAACAGTAGGCCTCGAAGCTGCAACATGGGTCCCCGGCACACCTGCACATAGCTGGCAGGCGGTTGCATGTGGCGGCACTGATATTGGAATAAAAGGAATGATGGTGGCTGCAAAGACAATGTCATTAACAGCTTTTGACCTGTTCACAACACCAACACTTATCGCAAATGCAAAAGAAGAATTTAAAAAGAACAAAGGAGACTACCAATACAAAGCATTATTAGGAGACAGGAAGCCGGCCTTAAATTATAGAGATTAATAGCAGGATCACTGATCCTTCCGTTAGTTTATTTTTTCATTACAGGCAGCTCAAGATATGTTGAATAATAAATCCGCTGTTCCGCTTTTATATAATCTGTTTCTTCTGCTTCAAAAATATTGGGCACATACTTTTGCGGGTTGCGATCAATGACCGGGAACCAGGTACTTTGGACCTGTATCATCAATTTATGCCCTTTTTTAAATACATGGTTCACATCGTGCAGATCAATGATAAATTCCTCAGGTTTATTTGGAGTGAGAGACTCGGGTTTTTCAAAACTTTTTCTAAAGCGACCACGAAACACTTCCATTGCTATTGGCAATTGGTAACCGCTCATCGATAAAGGTTCATCAAAAGCCGGGTACACATCAATAAGCTTTACAACCCAATCTGCATCCGTGCCCGAAGTGCTGGCGAATAAATGGGCCAACACTTTTCCTGTCACAGTGAACTCTTCAGTTAACGAATCAGTAGTAAAACTTACGACATCGGGTCTTGAATAAACGAAACGCTGATCTTCTACCTGCCAGGTATACCACCGGCTGCCGGGTCCATAAGTTGCCTCAATAGGTGGAGTACGATAAGGAATTGGATGAGCAGGATCACTGATGTAAGAAACGAATCCTGTTGACGCCGATTTATTAAAAGAACATTTATTATTTGGCGCGACATACAATTTTTGAATTGTTGCTTCTTTTGGCGGCCAGGTGTTATAACTTTTCCAGATGTTACTTCCGGTTTGAAAACAGTTTGCTTCATCAAATTTTCCATCGCCAATTCCTTTCAAATAAAAATCAAACCATTTTTTCTGCAGCTCACGAAAATGGTCTCCAGTTTTCTCATTAAAAGAAATTTTCTCAAGACTGTCTGCTTTGTCACTAAACCATTGACCATGATTCCATGGGCCAAGAATAATAAAATTACGATTGAATGAATCTTTCTTTTCCATGTGACGATACATCAATTGAGGGCCATTCATGTCTTCCTGGTCGTAATAACCGCCAACATGCAACATAGCAGTTTGCGGATAGGGAACATAACCCAATGCCGATCTTCTTTTCCAGTGGTTGTCATAATTAGGATGCTGTGCAAAATCATTCCACGTCGGTAATTCATTATGAAAATATCTTTCATTTACATTTTTCAATGAACCAAGATTGAGATACCAGTCATAAAGATCATATTGGGGAAAAGGAAAACTGCTGCTTTCTTTTTCATGTTCGAATAAATAAGAATATTCAAAACCATAACTAAGACGGAATGCGCCATTATGATGGAAATCATCCCCTAAAAACATATCAGCAGGAGTAGCTTGTTCTGAAGCCGCTTTTAGTGCCGGGTGCGGATCAACAGCAGCTACAAGTGAAAGCCAGCCATCATAAGAAACGCCTCTTATTCCTGCTTTGCCATTATTATTCGGAACATTTTTTATTAACCAATCAATAGCATCATACGTATCGGTGCTTTCATCTGTCGCTTTTGGGTCGGTTGCATGGTACATTGGCTTGTTCATTTCCATCTTTCCTTCACTTTTATATTTACCGCGGATATCCTGGAAAACAAATATGTATCCTTCAGCAGCCATTTCTTTATAGCCGGGGGCCTTACTAAAATCAGCAGTATCTTTTGATGATTCCAAAGCGCCGTATGGAGTTCTCTCGATCATAAAGGGATAAGTCTCGCTTGCGGTGATAGGTGAGTAAATAACAGTAAACAGCTTCACTCCATCCCGCATCGGTGTCATTGCCGTTGTTTTTTTGTACTTAGCAATTTGTGCATCACAAAACTGCTGGCTGAAAATAAACAGGAAGAGAAGTATTTTTTTCATAAAATGAGTTTTGGTTGAAGAGAGCCATTACTTTCTTAAGAATGAGATCACCTGTGTTGAAAATTCTTTTGTCCGGCTTGCGCTACCATGATCGCCGGGAGTTACCCTGTAAACAGGATGTTTAAAAAGATCTGCTAATTCTTTTGCTGATCCATTATCAGAATCTTGATCTCCGCAAATGATCAATACCGGCTGTTTTATTTTTCTTAAAGCCTCTTTGCTTGTTGATGGTTGTGCCTTTTGTAAATAAGCCAATGCCTGCTGGTCAAGTCCTTGTTTTTTTACATTCTCTACCATTGTGGCCAACTCTGGCACTGATTCGCCACTCAATGCTTTGTAAAACATAATTCGTCGCGGCCATTCGGGGTTGGTAAATTCTGCGCCCATTCCACCCATCACTCCTTTCTTAATTCTTTTATCCAACACGAGCAATCTTGAAACAATGATCGAGCCGCGGGAATAACCAACAGCGCTATATTTTTTTATCTTTAGCTTTTTCATCAATCTGATGATATCTTTTGCTTCTGCATCATTTTCATAAGCTTCAGGGGTATGTGGTTTATCAGAAAATCCATTTCCTCTTTGATCAAGAATAATGACTTTATAACCTTCTTCAAGTAGATTTTTATACAATTCTGTTCTTTTCCACGACTGGCCATTCACGATAAAGCCATGAACAAGCACCACTGCATCGCCGGATCCTCTTACTTCGTAATAAATTTTTGTGTTGTCAAACGAATTAAGATAAGCTCCGCTGTCTGTTGTATTTGTTTGTGCATTTCCGTGTTGTATAAAGGCCAATACAACAAACGAAAAAATAACTTTTAAAAAAATTGGGCCTTGATAGTTCATAAATGATACTCTTTTTTGATTGCCGAGATTAATGCAATATTTTTTTCTGCGCATTGTTTCAGAAACTGGTTGACAAAGAAAACATCATAGGTCTTTTTAAGATTCACTTTATTGGCCAGGAGCATTGCTTCTCTTTTATTCCAATCATAAATGTCCGGGTTTGGCACTAATACAGCCCGTGAAAAAATATCAAATTGAAGTGTATTGAGTTTATTGATCATGAAAGGCGTTAGATTTTGAGTGATAAATCCATTATAGCCAACATATACTTCAGCCGTTGTTTCCAGCAACCGGTCTAATTCAGAAAGTGAGCTAACTAATTTTTTATTTTTAAAATAGCGAAGCGACCCGGAATTTTTTATTTGAGAAAAATTTACAGGAAAAGCTGGTTTAAAGTCCACCATTGTGCCAACATGATTAAAGAGATTTATGATCCTGCCGTTATTATTTGAATATTCATCTGTTGATAAGATACCAAGTAAGGTGTCCGCCCGGCGCAGCATTAAAGATTGACTTGTCAAAAC
>DASTZB010000271.1:0-2990 GCA_035764525.1 Chitinophagaceae bacterium
ATGAGTAGCGAGCTCACGAAAACCTGCAAACCATTCCTGGTCTTCAAATTCAAAAGACCAGCTTACGGCTCCTTTCAAATTCACTTTGTATTTATCCATCAATTCGTATATCCGGGCAAAGGAAGAAGCAGTATAGCTTGAATACATTGTACCATTTCTGTAACCATATTTCGGATCTCTTTTTTCTGAACATGCAGCACATCCTTCCGGATCGCATTCCCCAACAATAATTGGAATATTTTTTAATCCAGGAAAAGAATTGACAGCGACAAATGCTCTTTCTATGTCTTTCAACTGTACACCCATATTCATACGGATATGATCGTTCACGAATTCCGGTGAACCTTTTGCATGAAAGCCGATATATTGTAATGGTGTTCCGGTTTTTCCTGTTGCATAATTTTTACCACGAAGGCAATGATTAATAAAATCTGTAAGATATTTATATGCCTTATCATTCCTGGGACTGGTAGTATGAGGTCCGCCAATTGTACATTCAGGGCATGCTTTCTTCAATCCATCAACAGCGTAATCATAAAGCTTGCAGTATTCATCAAATGTTCCTGACCAATAAGGAATATCGGGTTCATTCCAAACCTCCCAAAGCCATGTCACCACCTCTTTTTTCCCATAACGATCAATAGAGTGTTTTACCCATTGATACACTAACTCTTTCCATTTATTATAATCTTTCGGAGGATATGTCCAACCGGTCCACAAATTGCCACCCGTACTCCATGTATGTGCATATGGTTCGGATTTGGATGAAAGATCTTTTGGCATAAAGCCAATTTCCATCAAAGGTTTTATGCCCCGTTGAATATAGGTATCTACAATACTGTCTACAACGATCCAATTGTAAACAGGGTTTCCGTTTGAATCTTCTTTATAAGCATCCGTATAACCCCATTTGAGATCAGGGCCGGCACTATTGCCTTTTGAAGTAAGCAGGTTATGAGTTCTAACGTAAACCGTAGTGGGACTTAACCTGGTTAATTCTGTCAGTAATTTTTGACCGTCTTTCCTGGTAGTATAATTTGGTTCATCATATCCAAAGTATGACCAGAACGGTTTCATATCACCAATTGTTTTTGAAGCATCAACCTGGATTGGTATAACATCCTGCTGAGCAATTGACACAACGGACACGATCAGCAACATTACAACCAAAAAAAGGCAATACTTTTTCATTGAGGTTATTTAAATAAATGCGGCGCCAGCTCATACAAACTTCTTCGCCATGTTTGAAATTCATGAGCCGTATTTTCTGATATATATGATACAGCGTTAAAACCTGCTGCTTTTAGTTTTTCTGTTGCACTCTTTACGCCATCGGGTCTTTCTTTACTTCCACAACTCAGAAATATCAATTTTACTTTTGACTTGTCTTTTATTTCTTCCGGTGTATAAATTCCACCACTGAGCAATGCATAGTAGGAAAAAACATCTGGTTTGTTTAATGTAATAGAATGTGTTTCCATACCACCCATAGAAAGCCCAGCCATGGCACGATGTGATGCTTTAGAAATAGTTCTGAAATTGGCGTCAACATAGGGGATCAATTCATCGACAAGAACTGTTTGAAATGTATCGACTTTGAAATTGCGTAATCCTCCAAACCTTACATCGTTTGTCATTCCATAGGTCATAACAATTATAAAAGGTTGAATTTTTCCTTGTGCAATTAAGTTGTCCATAATTAAATTGGCATGACCCTGGTTGGTCCATGCCGTTTCATCTTCGCCCCATCCATGTTGCAAATAAAGGACAGGATATTTTTTCTTCGTATCTGTATTATAGCCCGGGGGTGTATAAACAAAAGCCCTTCGGGAAGTATTAGTGCTGGGTGATGGAAACAAGATTTGCTGAACAAAACCATGTGGTACATTTTTTAATGCATAAAAATCCTGGTCATGCGCAGGAATTTCGATTCCGCTTTCCCACCGAATTGAGCCATAATAATTCTTTGCACCCGGGTCATTAAACTTTCCGCCATCAATTCTTACATTATAATAATGAAAGCCTTCGTCTAACGGACCTTCTGTAGTTCCCATCCAACTTGTATCTGGCATTTGTTGAAGTTTAGTGCCGCCTTTGCCCGGCAAAGCCAGGCTGACCCTGACGCTGTCTGCTGAAGGAGCAATAATCCTGAAACGTACATAGCCCTGAGAATTTACCATTGGATATTCCTGGCCCGGTTGATTTAAAGTGGAGGGCTTGAAATCTTCTTTGATTTCAGTTTGTGCATTAGATATACTACTTGCAAATATTCCTGCAAGTAGTAGTATTCGTTGTATTTTCATATCTCTGGCTTTATCGAATTTGTTATTTAAAATTTCTGTAAAGTTGTTCCCAGGTATTATTACAATTCATCCATGTGTGACCACCCAATACATTATAATTACAATGGCCAATTATTTAAAAAGCAGTTGGGCAAAATTGTAAAGGTTGTTTCTCCATACCGGCCATGTATGTCCACCGGGATATTCGCTATAGGTATACTTTACACCTAATTCATCAAACTTTGCCATCATCACTTTGCAGTTGTTGTAAGCAATATCTTCTTTACCCCCCATAGAAATCCAGAAGCTTTTTAAATTATTATTGATGGTTGCAGCATTTGTTTTCATAAACTCATACTGAGGGTTGGAAAGTTCTGTTCTATTCGCAAACCAACCGGAACTGAAGACACCCAGGTAAGAAAACATATTTGTGTTTTTAATCCCGGCATATAACGTTTGTAACCCACCCATCGACAACCCGGCCAGTGCCCTGTTTCCGGCACCGGCTTCTGTACGAAAACTTTTCTCTACAAATGGAATGATTGATTGCTTCAATTCGTTTTCAAAAGTTCTCAAAACATTTTCATTAAATCCAGCAAGGCCACCTGTGCCGAAATTCCCATCTGGCATAACTATTAACATAGGCTTTGCTTTTTTCTCTGCGATCAAATTATCTAAAATGAGGTCAGTCTTTCCCTGGGTTGCCCA
>DASTZB010000272.1:0-9714 GCA_035764525.1 Chitinophagaceae bacterium
TTTGAACTGGAGCTTTTACGTGACGCAAATGACAATGTTTGCATCATTTGTAGTGTGGAGAATTTTGACCCAATGGGTGTACATACAGGAGATTCGATCACAGTGGCACCTGCAATGACGCTTAGTGATACGGCCATGCAACTAATGAGGAACACCGCTATCAGGATGATGCGTGACCTTGGCAACTTTGCCGGTGGTTGTAATGTGCAATTTGCTTTGAATCCGGACACCGAAGAAATAATTGCGATTGAAATTAATCCGAGGGTAAGCCGCTCATCAGCATTGGCTTCAAAAGCTACTGGCTACCCTATTGCCAAGATAGCAGCGAAGCTTGCTATCGGTTACAACCTTGATGAGTTAGAAAACCAGATCACAAAAACAACATCAGCATTCTTCGAACCGGCGCTTGATTATGTAATTGTAAAGATCCCCCGCTGGAATTTTGATAAGTTCAAAGGTGCCAATGATACACTTGGCCTGCAAATGAAAAGTGTAGGTGAAGTAATGGCGATCGGTAGAAGCTTTGCAGAAGCAGTACAAAAAGCTTGTCAGAGTCTAGAGAACAATGCCGTTGGCCTGGGTTATTACGGAAAAAGCATGATGCATGCGGAAGAAATTCTTGAGCATATTAAGATACCGAAATGGGATCGCATCTTCCGTATTAAAGATGCCTTGATGATGGGTGTAAGTGTGAACACGATCTCAAAAGCTACAAACGGCATTGACCGTTGGTTTATTTATGAGATACAAAAGATCTGCAATCTTGAAGTTGAGATCAGGAAATATAAAATGAATTCGCTTCCTGTCGATTTGTTGCGGGAAGCAAAAACAATGGGTTTTAGTGATGAACAGCTTTGCCGGATCATGAACGACGGAACAGAGGATGAAATCTATGAACTGAGAAAGAAACATGGCATAACCCGTGTTTTTAAAATGGTGGATACCTGCAGCGCCGAGTTTGAAGCAAAAACCCCTTACTTCTATTCAACATTTGAAAGAGGCGGAGAGAATGAAAGTAAACGCAGTGATAAGAAAAAAATAATTGTTCTAGGGTCCGGTCCGAATCGTATCGGCCAGGGAATTGAATTTGATTATTGCTGTGTCCATGGTTTGCTTGCGATAAAAGAATGTGGTTACGAATCCATCATGATCAACTGTAACCCGGAAACAGTGAGCACAGATTTTGATATGGCCGATAAACTTTATTTCGAACCGGTTTATTGGGAGCATATCTGGGAAATAATTGAACATGAGAAGCCGGATGGAGTGATTGTTCAATTAGGCGGGCAAACCGCATTGAAGCTTGCGGAAAAACTTCATAAGAAAGGAGTAAAGATCATCGGCACTTCTTATGACAGCATGGATATTGCCGAAGATCGTGGCCGTTTTTCAGATATGCTGAAAGCCCTGGACATTCCTTATCCTAATTATGGAACTGCATGGACAGTGGATGAAGCAATAGAAGTGGCTAATAAAGTTGGTTATCCTGTGCTTGTTCGTCCTTCTTATGTACTCGGTGGACAAAGAATGCGGATCGTTATTAATGATGATGAACTGGAAAAAGCCGTTGTGAGTTTGTTGAAACACATTCCAGGAAATAAAATCCTTGTCGACCATTTTCTTGACCGTTGCCAGGAAGCTGAGATAGATGCGATCTGTGATGGTGAAGAGTTTCATGTAATGGGCATCATGGAGCATATTGAACCAGCAGGCATTCATAGTGGCGACAGTAATGCTGTTCTACCAGCATTCAATCTTAGCCCGCTTGAATTGCAGGACATGGTTGATTATGCCAAAAAGATCGCACTTGAATTAAAAGTAAAAGGGCTTATCAATATCCAGTTTGCTATCAAAGAAACAAAGGTATTTGTGATTGAAGCCAATCCCCGTGCCTCCAGGACAACGCCGTTTATTGCGAAAGCATATAATAAACCTTACCTGAACTATGCTACTAAAGTAATGTTGGGTGAGATCAAAGTTGCTGATATCCCCAAAGAAAAACATCTTGATGGATTTGCGATCAAAGAACCTGTATTCAGCTTTAACAAATTTCCCGGAGTAAGCAGGGAACTTGGACCAGAAATGAAATCAACCGGTGAGGCGATACGGTTTATAAAAAATCTAAGGGATCCTTACTTCAGACAGCTTTATAAGGACAGGAGTATGTACTTAAGTAAATAGAACCACGATTTTCAGGATTATAAATGATTATTAGGAAAGGGTTGCTAATGCAGCCCCTTTTTGTTTCATCCGATCACTTCGTAATCTTTATCCTATCCACGTCCTTCCCATTAATATCTAGCTGCCGCAATACAAGCGCATTTCCATTTACATCCATCACCGTAAATGAATGAACCCTTGATTCAAATATTGTAGTGAATTTTTGCCAGCTGTCTTTGTCTTTTGTTTGTTCAGGATTATACAATCCCTGCCCACCTGCACCAGTTGTTATATAAATTACACCATTCGGTTTTGTTTTTCGTTTTCCATCATAGTTTTTATCCAGTGTCCAGCGGCCAGTTACTACTTTACCTGCTTTAACATTATTTGTGCCGGTTACCAATTGACTTCCCTGGTTATCAGGAATAAAAGTCATCGGGTATGTTCTTTGATAATTATGTACATGACCTGCAAATGCAATGTCCACTTTTCCTTTTTCCAAAATTGGAGCGATCAACCGCATTTGCTGCTGCTCATAATGTGCTCGTGAAGAATTGAAACCCGGGTGATGAAACAATACAAAACGCCATGTAGCATTTGCGGCACCAGCAAGATCTTTCGCCACCCAATCTCTCAAAGTAGAATCATTCCAGTCAACATAAGGATTGGAATCGATCACCGTCCAATGAGCATTGCCCTGGTCAAAAGAAAAATTTGTCATGATAGGGTATTTATCACCAGCACCATCATAAAATGCTTTTTTATTTGCATCTGACCCAACAAGTACCGGCACAAATGCCCCTCCTTCTTTGCCATTAGGACCATTCAACGGTTGCTCCCAAAAATGATAATATGCTAACGCTTCAGGAAAGGCATTCAGATCTCTTGTTAACGCATCATGATTACCGACTGAAGCCACAAAAGGAATCGATCGCATGAGCGGACCACCTAAAGTATCAGCATCGTCTTTGTTATACACGGGCCAGAATTTCGTTGTGTATTCAGATACAAATCCGCGGTTATAGACGATATCACCAGCAATAGCCAGCATATCAGGTTTTGTTTTAAAGATTTCATAGGCGATCCTTTTAGATGTACTTGTTCCTGCACCCATATCGCCTGAAATAACAATGCGATAAGATTGATCCGGCGCTTTCAGGGATCTCGCTTCACTGGTAAAAACAACTTTCCCATTTTTTGAAACACGATAATGAAATATTGTTCCCGGTTTAAGAGAAGTAAAACTTGTACTATACACATTGAACGGAGCAATTTTACCAACTGCAATTGTTGAAAAGGTCTGGTCTGCTGATTTTTTCCAATCGGTTTCATCACTATTCTTATATTCCGCAAGCCACACATCATTTGAAACTGACGCATGCCAAAGTAATTGCAGCAATTGAGGAGATGATCTTTTACCAAGCTGCAAATATGGCTTAGCAAGAAAATCAGGTGAGTTATTTGTCTGTCCATTTATTATTTGCGAAAAAGCCAGTAAAAAGATCGCAATGAAATATTTCATACAAAAAATTTAATTTGCTTGTCCTTTGAATAAACTGTACTGACGAAATTATACTTTTAAATTTCAGTTATGAACAAAGAAACTCCATACATCATCAAAAGTTTTGAAGATACTTTAAGTAAGCAGCCATGGTTTGGCCGGGCAGTGTATGAAATACTAGGCGAAGCCGATGAATCAAAAGTGCATACGAAACCAAATGGCACGGAACATTCAATGCTCGAGTTGATCTGGCATATGAATGTATGGGCGGAGTTTGTACTTGGCAGTCTTGAAAACAGGACCGCAGAAGAAATGAAAGCCATTGAAGCCAATGATTGGCGAACTATCGATCCAAAAGTACATACCTGGCAAAAAGGATTGGATCAATTGAAAGCAATTCATAACAGCATAATAGAATTACTCAAGGAAAAAAAAGATGATAGCTTCTTAAGCGATATAGTCCCGTTACGTAAGTTTAATTTTCGCTATATGCTAAATGGATTGATACAGCATAATATTTATCACCTTGGACAGGTGGCTTATGTAAAAAAAATGCTGGGGTGACTTTTATTCTTGAGACGTCAAACGTGAAAAGTGAAACGATTTTTTCTTACGATTGACGTTTCACGTCTCACGTTATCAATCATCATCGTCTTCCTCTTTTTTATCTTTCAATTTCACAAACGCTGAACGCTTAGGTCCGGGAAAAGGAACATGATCGCCTTTGATCGCATACCAAAGCAATTCACTGAATTCAAGATCGGGGGCGCGGTCTTCATTGGTAAAATCAAATGTCTCGCTTTTCTGTTGCCACTTGTTTAACACCATATTTTTTTCATGGAGATCGATATTGGAAGGAAGCGCTACGAATGGAGTAAGATCTGCAATTGAAGAAAAACTCCGCCACATCGGTTCAGCGGCAGCATCATATTGGCTCATCGGTTGCAAACCAAGAATGAGTTCCATCGTACGCAACATGGATGAAGTGGAGTACATCGTGTGGTCAACAAACTTTCTTTTTACAAATCCACCTGCAACATAAGCCGTAGTACGATGTGCATCCACATGATCGGCGCCATTCTGTGCATCATCTTCAATAATGAACACGGCGGTTTCTTTCCAGATAGGACTCTTGCTCAGGTATTCGATGAACATACCAACAGCCAGATCATTATCTGCAACATGTGCATACGGTGTTGGTTTATCTTTTCTTAATCCTTCTGTATGGTCATTGCCACAACGAAGCGTATTGAATTGCGGCACCGCATTCTTTGCCAGCAAAGAATCAAATTCTCTTTTCCATTGATAAAAACGTGAAGTATCTTTTACATCCATGTCCCAACCAGTGTAGTAAGGACAAAAATGGTTTTCAAGAACCGGGATGCTGGCAGTTTGTGCATCAGTAAACTCGCCATAAGTACGATAGGAGATATTTTTTTTCTGACACTGATCCCAGATATACCATTTATTATTTGCTGTTTTATTCATTCCCTCGCCAGGATAATTGCCACCACGACCTCCATAACTTGTCGGCCATACTTTTTCTAAATAATCTGTGGCATATGCTCCCATACTCCAGCTATGTCCATCGGCACTTACCTCACCATCGCAATAAAAATTATCAAACAAAACAAATTCTTTTGCCAGCTTATGAAGATTCGGTGTAATATTTTCTCCAAACAAAACCAACGAAGGATCACCATTGCCTTCTTTGATATCACCAAGCACCTGGTCGTATGTCCTGTTTTCTTTGATCAGGTAAAAGACATATTTGATCGGTGAAGGATCACCCAGTTTCATTGGGATAGGGCTTCCTGCTTCGCCTTTGCTTAATGATTCCGATTCCTTTTTATATGGCGTATTGCGATAAACAACCTGCGAGTAAACTGAAAGTTGTTGGGGAGTTGGTGTATTAATGATACTCATGGTACCTTTAAATAAACCACCGATATACTGAACATCAATTGGTTTGCTTCTATCGCCACCTTGATAGATCACTTCTTCTCTTTTTCTTACCGGATTAGGGCCATAAGGATTTGCCTGCGATGAAAATCCTTTTCCGTTTGTTACAAATATTTTTTTACCAATCACTTTAACATTGGTAGGATACCAGCCGGTAGGGATAAACCCGTTGCTTTTGCTTTGGCCTGGTTTGCTTACATCAAAAACTGCCAAACAATTATTATCTGCATTGGCGATATATAAAGTTTTTTCATCTGTGCTTAACGCAAGACCATTTGAAGTGGAACCTGGAGGCGCATTGGGAAAAAGTGCAGCGCTTAATGTTTCGATCACCTTCAATGTTTGTGTATTGATGATTGAAACAGAATTGTCATTTGCATTGGCAACGTACAGCAGCTTCCCGCTTTTTGACAAACACAATTCATTGGGGTTATCACCAACTTTTATATGCTCAGCAACCTTTTTTTCGGTTGTATTGACAATGATCACCTCATCAGCGCCCCAAACTGAAACGTATAATCTTTTGTGTTCCGGAGATAATACACACCCGTAAGCTTCGCCATCTAGTTTAATCGAATCGCTAATTTTTTTTGTGCTTATATCAATGAAGTAAAGTGTATTATTTTCTTTTGTCCCTACATACATTGTTTTTTTTGCATCGTCTAATTCAATACCAGTAGGAGAAAGCTTGTAGGGCCATTTATTAGCAAGTTTAATACTATCACTCAATACAAGCTGGTTATTTTTGATAGCATACTTTAAAATCCAGTTATCATTTCCACCGGAAGCATACAAAAACTTTTCATCCCTGCTGAATTTTATTCCGTACCATGATTTGGGAATAACAACTGAACTCAATAGCTTATCATTGACTGCATCGATCAGCTGAAGTGACTGTACACTTTGCCCATTGTTAGTTACAGCAATTAACCTTTTTGATGGTGAAACAGCCATGTTCAATGGAAGATCACCTAATGGCAAATCTTTTCCAACCGGAGTTAGACTCCAGCCATTCGGCAGGTTTACCCGTTTTGATTCAATTTGCTGGATGGTTTGTGAAAAAGAATTACCGAATAAGATCAGCACTGGAAAAAAAAGAAGTTTTCTCATAAAATTTTTCATTGCCGGAAAGGTACGAAGCCCTGAAGAATACCCCCAAAGTTGTATTGAAACTTAAGGATGCCTATGTTACCTTTTTGTGAATGTCTTTGCCGGTCATTCATATATGGAAAAAAGCGCCGTTCATCCGGTTCCTGCTTCCTTTAATTGCGGGAATTGTTTTACAATGGCATTTGCAAATTCAACCGGCGGTTTTGTGGATCATGTTGTCCATCTCCTCAATTGTAACAATCATGTTTTTCTTTATCCCTTTTTTTGAAAGGTATAAACTTTCTGCTGTAAGTGGTTTGGCTGTTACTATATTATTTATCGCTCTTGGAGGATTGTTGTCTTGGTATAAAAATATTCAGCATGACGAAAATTGGTTTGGCAAACATTATACAGATAAAAACACACTTGTTGTAACACTACTTGAAAATCCTGTCGAAAAAACTAAATCCTATAAAGCAACCGCCTCAATAGATTTTATTTTAAAAAATGACTCCTGCATTAAAACAAAAGGAACGATCATTCTTTACTTTAAAAAAGACAGTAGCATGTCGATCCTTGAGTATGGTTCTCAATTAGTCATTACTAAATCATTACAGGAAATAAAAAATTCAGGCAACCCCGGTGGCTTTGATTATAAGAGATATTCATTGTTCCAGGGAATCACTTACCAGGTTTACTTAAAAGAAAACGAGTTTGCAGTTTTACCAACTATCAACAAAACCTTCTTTCAGCAATTCATTAATACAAGTCGTGCAAAAGTGCTGGATATACTTCGTACAAATATTAAAGGTGAAAAAGAGTTGGGTTTAGCAGAAGCATTATTGATAGGATATAAAGATGACCTGGATAAAACATTGGTGCAATCTTACAGTAATACCGGCGTTGTTCATGTTATTGCAATTTCTGGTTTACATCTCGGTCTTATCTATTGGTTGCTTACATGGTTCTTTAAGCCATTGCAAAAAAGGAAATTAAACTGGTTGCGGCCAATTTTTATTCTCACAGGCTTATGGTTATTTAGTTTATTAGCCGGGGCACAGCCTTCGGTTCTACGTTCAGCATTTATGTTTACCTGTATAGTATTGGGCGATTCGTTTGCAAGGAAATCATCGATCTACAATACGCTTGCATTATCAGCATTATTATTGTTATGCATCAATCCTTACTGGCTTTGGGATGTTGGTTTCCAGTTATCATACGCAGCTGTATTAAGCATTATCATCTTTATGCAACCTGTCTATCATTGGTTTTATATAAAAAATAAAACATTGGACTTTATATGGAAACTAAATGCAGTAACAATAGCAGCACAAATTCTCACTGTGCCGATCGGGATTTATCATTTTCACCAAGTTCCTCTTAATTTTCTTTTTACGAATTTTTTGGCTGTCCCCTTATCAAGTTTTATACTTCTTGATGAAATATTATTATGTGTCATTTCATTTATCCCACCGCTTGCAGCAATCATTGGTCAATTTATATCCTGGCTAATCTGGATCATGAATTCTTATATCGAACGAATTGAAATGCTTCCGTTTTCACTATGGGATGGTCTCCAAATTTCAATTCTTCAAGCAATATTATTGTTGATAGTTGGTGCAGGTCTTGGCTTTTGGTTAATGGAGAAAAGTAAAACTGGTTTAAAATATGCACTTGCTGCCTTGCTTGCTTTCGTTGTTTTGCGGACAGCGTCATTTATCGGGGCAAATAACCGCCAACAATTGATCGTTTATAACGTTCCTCAAAAAACAGCAATTGACTTTATTGATGGAAGAAAATATTTGTTTGTTGGTGATTCTGATCTTCTGGCAGATGATTTTATAAGAAATTTTCATATTAAGCCATCGAGAATCCTGCATCGCATTGAACCAGCCGTAAATTTTGAAAATTTTTGTCAACAGGAAAACCTGGTCGTCTGCAATAGCAAAAAAATATTGACAATAAATGAAACAAAATATTTTTCACCGCTAAAAGAAAAAATTCCAATTGATCTTTTGCTGGTCTCAGGTAATCCTAAATTATATTTTAATAAACTGGCAGAAACGTTTTCAGTAAAGCAACTTGTTTTTGACGGTTCCTGCCCTGCCTGGAAAATTAATTATTGGAAAAAAGACTGCGATTCTCTGCATATTCTCTACCATGATGTGAGTGAAAAGGGGGCTTTTGTGATGAACCTCCGGTAGCTTACATTTGCGGCTTCTCTATCCCGCCATAGCGGGACCCGCCTTTAATATTTAATTACGCTATGAACAAAAAAATTCAGTCTGCCCTCATCTCTGTTTTTTACAAAGATGGTCTTGAACCTATTGTAAAACTGCTGTCCGAACTTGGAGTTACGATATATTCTACTGGAGGTACACAAAGTTTTATTGAAAAACTGGGAATAAAAGTTGTGCCTGTTGAGGATCTAACGACTTACCCATCTATTCTGGGTGGAAGAGTAAAAACTTTGCATCCTTCTGTATTTGGCGGCATACTTGGAAAAAGAGATGATGAAACGCATGTAGCGGAAATGAAGCAATATGATATTCCTGAAATTGACCTTGTGATCGTTGACCTCTACCCTTTTGAAGAAACTGTTGCCTCAACTACTGATGAAAAAGCCATCATCGAAAAAATTGATATCGGCGGACCTTCCATGATCCGCGGCGCAGGAAAAAATCATAGAGATGTTGTTGTAGTGGCAAACAAAGCAGACTATTCATTGCTGGAAAAAATCGTGAGAGAACAAAACGGAGAAACATCACTTGAACAAAGGAGAATGTTTGCTATCAAAGCATTTGACGTATGCACGGCTTATGATACAGCTATCTCCAATTACTTTCACCAGCTTTCAGTAACATCACCATTTAACAAAGAAGAAAAAGCAATGCGCTATGGAGAAAACCCACATCAGAAAGCTGCCTTCTTTGGAAACCTAAATGAACTATTTGATCAGTTGAATGGAAAAGAGCTTTCGTATAATAATCTTGTTGACGTTG
>DASTZB010000273.1:0-2899 GCA_035764525.1 Chitinophagaceae bacterium
CGGCTACTTTTAATTGTCCGGAGCTTAGTTTGTTGGCTTGCATTGTATCGCTAATAATAGGTGAATATACAAATCAAATATTTTCAATTCTGCACTCATTGGCCTCAGGTTTACGAGTAAATTCCTTCATCGTTTCCGTCAAGCTGAACATTTCCGTTCACCCCCGGGACTTGCTCATAAAGAATTTACAAGCAATAGAAATTATATGGGCATAAGCCGGGAAATTACCTATGTTATTACTGATTGCCTGGCAACACCAAATGCCTGATATTCCGACAACGCTTCGGTAGCCTGTATGGCGACAGGAATGCAAGCCCTTCATAATGTATTTCATTTTTATTAACTTGAAGAATGAGAAAGTCCAGCTGCCTTGCTTTTTTATTTATTGCCTATAGTTTTTCAGCAATGGCGCAAGACAAGATTTGTGAATGTGCTCCATTTTTTTCTCCACTGGCAGCCGCCGATTTTGAATCCCTTTTTGATCCTTCATTGATCAGATCAAAAAGAATTACTGAAGTAAGAATATATATCACATCGGGTGAAAAAAACAATAAAAATAAAATCGATACTTCGGCCAAGTTTGCTAATCAAAAATATATTAAAGAATTATTTATATTCAATAGGGATGGTTATGCTATCCATAACAGAACTTTCTATTTGGGCAGGCAAAATCATTATTATTCGTTTAACCGGGATATAAAAAATAATATTGTACAACACGTTTCTCAATTTTTTGACAGCACTGGTAAGCTTAGTAATGATTCAAAACCAGAAATTACAGATTACACTTTTGACGGACACGGCGACATTGTGAAAAGAAAAAAAAGAGATCCAAACGGAACTATTTTACCAGATGAAAAAAGCGAATACACGATAATGGAATACAATGACCAGGGATGGAAAACAAAAGAGACAACTCATTATTATTGGAATTGGGAAACTCCTCCCTCCCATTTTAATACAACTTCTTACAGTTACACAAATAAGGGCAAAACCGAGATCGCAAAAGCGTATGACGACAAAAAACTTTTCTTAACAACAACTACAATTTATGATGACACGGGTGCCCCCTTAAGTATTTCATCCTTTAACCATTTCATGAATAAACCAGCATATAAAAAGAGTTTCAAATATGACTCATTGGGAAGACTTATAAAGTATGTTACATCATCTGTTGATAGTTATGAGTGCCCAGGTAAGGGTAATTATTCAAATGAACTTAAATACAATTCAGATGGTTTATTAATTGAGCAACGATATACCTTCGCAAGCACTCTTTGTATACTTCAATTTGAATATAAATAATAAACTTTTTCGCCCATCTGATCCCCTGCAATCAGCAATTTTGTTACAATCGAAATTAGTGATTGGCAATGGGTACAGAACTTTTCCGCCAGCTGTGGCTCTTGTCGATACTCAAATTATAAATGAAAGAAAGTTCAATTGTTGTTCTGAGTTTACCTCAGGTCTTTTTTTATTTTAGTAATGGAGAGAAAGCAAACACTATTTATTTCAAATAAATTTTATTTTCTTAACTTTCAGTTCCTGCCCTTTTTAAAATTACAGAAGCTAACAAAGTTTATTTTATAATCTTCAAAAACTTATCTTATGCCAGAAACAAATGAATTACAAGCCGTGAGCCAGCCGACTATAACTTCTTCAATTCCTGCGAAAGGTTATGCTGCAATGAAAGCTGCTGAAAATCTACAGCCATTCAGTTTTAGCAGGAGATCACCCCGCCCCCATGATGTCTTGGTTGATATTCTTTATTGTGGTGTTTGTCATTCCGATCTTCATTTTGTTCGAAACGACTGGGGGATGTCGATTTATCCGATGGTTCCCGGTCATGAAATTGTAGGAAGAGTATCGGCGATCGGAGATCATGTAACAAAATTCAAACAAGGAGATCTTGTGGGCATCGGTTGCATGGTTGACTCGTGCAGGGAATGTGAGAATTGTAAACAAGGTATTGAACAATACTGTGTGAATATGCCCACTTTCACGTATAGTATGCCGGAAAGACATGGTGATGGGATCACATATGGCGGGTATTCAAATAAGATCACCTGCGATGAAGATTTTGTACTGAAAGTATCTGATAAATTACCATTGGAAAAAGTGGCTCCTCTTCTTTGCGCAGGAATTACTACTTATTCCCCGTTGCGCCATTGGAAAGTTGGAACTGGTCATAAGGTTGGCGTGGTGGGTCTTGGTGGCCTCGGACACATGGCCATAAAATTTGCTGCGTCATTCGGAGCCGAAGTTACCGTGCTTAGTACATCGGCTTATAAAGAAGCTGATGCAAAAAAATTGGGAGCTCATAAATTTGTTTTAACAACAGACACAGAACATCTAAAAGGCATAAATAGTTTTGATTTTATCATAAATACAGTTTCGGCACCACATGACTATAACTTATACCTGGGCATGTTGAAAACTGATGCTACTATGGCTTGTGTTGGGTTACCGCCAACTCCGGCACAAATTCCAATCTTCACACTTGCTTTTCAGCGTCGCAGGCTTTCAGCCTCTGCAATCGGTGGCATCGCAGAAACACAGGAAATGCTTGACTATTGCGCAAAGCATAATATCACTTCTGATGTAGAAGTGATCAATATTAAAGACATCAACAAGGCCTTTGAAAGAATGGAAAAAAACGATGTCAAATACAGGTTCGTAATTGATATGGCAACCGTTTAATTTTCCATGCTGATTGTCGTAATCTTTAATAAATAAAAAGTCAAGAATTGTTTGTCCTGGGTTCATGACCCAGGACATTTTATTTCACCAATCTTACGCAGGGATTAGGTGTTGCCTTGTGTTTCCATGCAGGCCTCACGGCTTGATCATTTCCACTAAGCGAAAAATTTACTGTAACTTTTGATGTGATAAGTTAACA
>DASTZB010000274.1:0-11734 GCA_035764525.1 Chitinophagaceae bacterium
GGAATCGTAAATTATCTTTATCCTTAAAATCAAATACCCTGTCCCAGGAAAAAACCATACTTCTTATCCCAGTTTATAATGATTGGGAGTCTTTAAAAATACTTATCGCTAACCTTGCTGCTCTGTTAAAAAATAGTGCTACTCAATATGAGCTATTAATTGCAGATGATGGATCGCTGGTTAAAGGCGTGGTGTCGACTTTACCAAATCTCCCCATACAAATTTTAAAATTGCACCGCAATCTCGGACACCAAAAAGCAATCGCTATCGGGCTTGCATATATTCATCATCATATGCCCTGCAATAACGTAATAATATTAGATAGCGATGGAGAAGATAGGCCTGAAGATGCGTCAGCATTATTAACCGCCTCGGCTCAACATCCTGGCAGGATCATATTTGCACATCGCAGTTCAAGAGCCGAGCCTTTTCTATTTCGTTTATTCTACTTTTTCTATCAAATTCTTTTCCGTTTGCTGACTGGAAAAAAAATAGCCTATGGAAATTTTATGGTATTGCCAAAATCATTCCTGGATACCTTAGTCTATCATAATGAAATCTGGAATCATTTATCTGCGGCTGTTATTAAAGGAAGCTTTCCTTTTACTTCCATTCAAACTACAAGAGGAAAAAGATATGCCGGTAAATCCAACATGAGTTTCACTGATCTTCTACTTCATGGTTTCGGTGCTATTTCAGTTTTTATTGAACAAATGGCCAGCCGCCTACTATTGATCTCTGCCCTATTAATGGCAATCTCCTTTGTAGGTATCTGTATCATTTTAGCTATTCGCTGGTTTACCGATCTTGCAATTCCTGGTTGGGCATCAACGATCATGTCTTCTATGCTGATTGTTTTATTACAAAGCATTTTATTGTCTTTGTTTACTCTTTTTCTTTTTCTTTCTTCCCAATCCAATAGGAAATTTATACCGGCACTTCATTATAATGATTATACTGCTGGTACTGAAAAACCAAATCATGAATGAACCGATCAAATATCCAGGGCAGGAACTGAAACTATTTGAAAACGCTATTAACTGGAAAAAATATTTTGCACAGTTCATAAAATCATCCATATCTGGAAGAGTGTTGGAATGTGGAGCCGGCATTGGTTCTACTACTAAAATGCTGAATAATGGAACTTATAAAGAGTGGATATTACTTGAACCCGATAAAGAAATGGCTGAACTTTTAAGAAATAAAATATCAAGCAATGACTTGCCGTCAAATTGTAAAGTAATTGAAGGAACTATTTCATCACTTCAAAACGAATTCTGGTTCGATACCATTTTATATATAGATGTATTGGAACATATAGAAAATGACAATGAAGAAATTGAAATGGCAGCTTTTTGTTTGAGCGATGGCGGCCACCTGGTTATTCTTTCACCAGCATTCTCATCACTTTACAGCAAGTTTGATGATGCGATTGGTCATTACAGGAGATATACCAGCAAAAAATTGAGATCATTGCTACCCCCATCATTGAAACTAAAATCACTTCGTTATCTTGATTCTTCCGGGTTCTTTCTTTCTATTACAAACAGATTCTTTTTGAAACAAAAGTACCCGACTAAAAAGCAAGTTCATTTTTGGGATAGATACATTGTTCCAGTTTCAAAGATCTCAGACAGGGTTTTTGGATATTTATTTGGAAAAAGTATTTTGGGTATCTGGCAAAAAATCAGCAATGACGGCAAATAAAATATTTAATAAAGTAGCTGATCAATATACCGGTAAAATATACAGCATTGCCTTTTTTACAGCTGTGCTGATTATTGTTGGCCTTCTTATATTTCGATTTTTGCTCATCTTTACATATAACGGAGAAATTGGTGGCATCGATAACAATTTTGTATACGCTGTTATAAGATCAATGGCAGGATTTGATATTTATCCAAATCCCGAAGCTTTTCCCTATGCAATAAATCTCTATTCGCCATTATATGTTAATTTATGCAGTCTTATAGGCAAACTTTTCAAAATAAATATTGAAGATCCAATAAACATTTACCGCCTCTGTCGTGCGGTTTCTTTCTCCTGCGATATCTTAACCTGTATTATTTTCTTTCAAACTATAAAGAAAACAACGAGGATAAAAAAGGAATTAATGCTGTTATTCACTGCTCTCCTTGCCTGTTCGTTATGTTATCTTGGATATACATTCTCCCGGGCGGATAGTCTTTTTCTTTTTTTTTATGCTCTGACTTTGTACGTGCTTATCGTTGGCAATACCATAAAGAACCCGACTATTTTTTTACTGGCACTGGCAACAGCTTGTATTTTTTCAAAACAAAATGGAGTCATTCTTCCCTTGCTTGTTGCAATATGGCTTTTTAAAACCGATTCATTAAAGAAATCATTAATTTACCTGGGCATCTTTGTTTTAGTTTTTACCGTCGCAATCGTCTTGTACATAAATGTTTCAGGACATCCTTATTTTACAAGTCATGTAATACATTCTTTAAACAACCGGATAGACTTTTCATGGTTTTATGTATATATTTTTAAAAGATATGCAGACTCATTGCTTTTATTACCAATCTATATTGGCGTTTGTATTTCATTTATTCACCTAAGAAAAGGATCAATAAATGAAGAAACACTAGGAACAATTCTTTTGCTTCAGACTTTGTTTAGCATCGGCACCAGCCTGAAGTTTGGCTCAACGGCAGGGTATTTCAACGAAAGCTTATTGCTGAGCATGATCATCATTAGTAAATACATTTCAACAACTGATTTTGATGCGCAAACGCCCTATTCCAAAAAACTATTACCGTGGTCACTCCCAATCATTATCTTATTTACAATTCATGTATGCACACAAGGTTACCTTTTTTTTATACAGAATCAAAAAGAAAAAAAAGAAGTTTATAGTCAGCAAGTGGCCATCAGAAATTACCTTGAACCCAAACTCGGCGATAAATATTTATTGAATCTTGGAAATCAAAATGGAGATTTCTTCAAAACTCTTTTTTACAAACAAGCAGTTGTGCCGAATTACGATGCAGTAAGTTGTTGTACGCTTCCTGATAAGACTTTTGACTACTCAAATCTCTTAAACGATCTGCGATCAGGACAAATAGGCTGGTTAATCATGCCCGAAAATGAAATAACAAAAGAACAATGGGGCGTTTCGCTTGATAAGTTTGTAAGAGATACGAGCATCTACGGACAAATTATTTACAAGTTCCAAAACCAGTAAAGTGTCAGGAAAATTATCCGTTATTATCCCTTGTTTTAATGAAGAACATCATATCAGGATGTTACTTGAAAAAGTATTATCCGTTAAACTTGATCATAATTTCGAAAAAGAACTTATTATAATAAACGATGGTTCTACAGATAGAACATCTGAAGTTTTGAAAAAGATCCTTTCAGAAAATCCTGGAATGCTGATCATTGATCAACCTGTAAATATGGGAAAAGGTGCAGCTATTCGCACAGGTTTATCAAAAATTACCGGCGATATCGTTATCATACAGGATGCTGATCTGGAGTACGATCCAGCCGATTATAACAACTTGTTGCAACCGATACTTGGCGATAAAGCTGAAGTTGTTTATGGCTCAAGATTCAAAGGCAGTGAACCAAAAAGGAAATTAGTTTTCCTGCATACTACAGGAAACCGCTTTCTTACAATTCTCTCAAATCTATTTACAGGTTTGAAATTGACTGACATGGAGACCTGTTACAAAACTTTTAAAGCAGATGTGATCAAACAAATCAATATCAATGAGAATCGTTTTGGTTTTGAACCTGAGATCACCGCAAAAATTTCCCGAATAAAAAATGTAAGGATCTGCGAAGTACCGATCTCTTACACAGCAAGAACTTATGCTACTGGGAAAAAAATAAAATGGACCGATGGATTTCATGCGATCTGGTGTATTTTGAAATACAATATCTTTTCACGAAAATGATAGCAGGCAAATGCTAACTACTGTACTGGCATGGATCTATATTTCATTTCTTAGCTGGATGTGGGGTCTGCTTTTTTTGCGATTCATAAAGAAGATAACAAAAAGCGAATTACAACTTCCGCATTTCAGTATTGTTTGTATCACCGGTCTTTCTGTCATTACGGTAATTGCAGGTTTTCTTTCACTACTAATTCCCTTGGGTGAGTGGTGGGTGCAATTTTTATTTATCATTCCGTGCCTTGTTTTGTTTTTCAAAAAAGACTCTCCTGCTTTTTTTTCTGCATTGATTAAAGAATTTAAAGATCTGCATTTGTTTTCAATCATTCTATTATCCGCTTGTTTGCTTTTGATCCTTGTGATGAGCAGTTGGACAATCATTCATCCCGACACCTTGGGATACCATGCACAATCAATTCAATGGATAGAAAAATACAAGGCTGTCCCAGGTTTAGTTCATTTGCATGTTCGCTTTGGCTACCCGGGGCTTTGGTTTGCTGACTCTGCTTTATTTGACTTTAGTTTTACCGGTACTGAGGGAATTACTTTTTTGAATTCAACTGTATTATTTTGGTTTTTTATCTTTATCGTAAACCGCATCAATCATAATTTTTTCAGTGAAGGAAAAAAACTATATGGACTGTTCTGGATGGTTTTGTTGTTATTGAGTATGTGGAGTTACACCCAGGTGAGACTAACAGCCACTTCCGCAAGCCCTGATTTTATTGCAACTCTTTTTATCTGGGCTATTATTTACCTTCTCCTTGAAAAAAACCTAAAACATCTCTCAACACCTAACTGGCTGCTCGTCGCTTTTTTAAGTCTCGTGGCGGTCACGATCAAACTATCAGTTGGCCCGATCCTCCTAATTGCTTTAGTACCAGCTTTGCTTAGCCTTATCCAAAGAAAAATTAAATTATTTTTTACAATATTGATTATTGCTATAATCACACTCTCCCCTTTTCTTGCAAGAAATATTATCACTTCAGGCTATGTGTTATTTCCTTCAACCTCTATTGATGTAGTTAAAGTAGATTGGAAATATAGCACGGCACTTACAATAAATGAAAAAGACTATATCACAGCTTATGCAAGAAAACAAGGAGTAGGAACAGAAGAAATTAGCACAGTGAATAGGATGAGTATTGCAGAATGGCTGCCAACCTGGTGGCAAAATCGCTTACCTGCTGATAAGGTCATCATGATCGTCCTTATATTATCTTTTATTGCAACATTATTATTAATAAAAAAAATAATCAGATCAGGCTTCATTCCAATACTTGTATTGCTGACTGCACTTTCGGGAATTATCTTCTGGTTTACCAATGCGCCAGATCCAAGGTTTGGTTTTGGAGCAATACTTGGATTTATCTGTGTAACCTCTTATTTAATTTTTAAAGAAAAAGAAATTTTCATTGGGAAAAATGTATTGATCCCAATACTCTTGATTGCGATAGTTGCGATATTAGCTTATACTGGATACAGGTTCACAAACTTCTTTAGCAAAATTCAATTAATAACTCCTTTGGGAATCGAGAAGACAGAATTCAAAAGTTATGAATGCGATGGAATTAAAGTTAATTCTCCGGCTACAAATAAGGATTTTGGCATTATACCTGTTCCCTGTACTGATTTAGATTGTGAAAAATTTTCACCGAGAGGGGGAGAGATCAATGATGGCTTTAAAGCTAAATAGAGTCCTTTATACTTTTTCCACTCATCGCTTTATTGATCGCCATATCCATTACTCTTTCGGCATATGGTCTTGAGATCTCATTCAACGATTCTGTCTTTTGATGAATAATATCTTTATTGTCTGAATTAAGTGAATCCTTTAAATCATTAATCGCTTTAGTTGTTGAGTCGATTTCTTCAGTCAAAAGAAACTCGCCATTCTTAATTAGAAATTTCTGGGTAGTGTCAATAAGTTGCTGTGCTTCGGTCTTAGCCTCGACCAATGCCCTTATTCTTATATCTTCACTTGCATGTTCAATTGATTCCATCAGCATTTTTTCAACTTCTGCATCCGTTAATCCATATTGAGGTTTTACTTCTATACTTTGTTCAACACCACTTCTCAGTTCTTTTGCTTTTACATTTAATATGCCATCGGCATTAATTAAAAATGAAACTTCAACTTTCGCAAGTCCTGCAGGCATTGCCGGGATTCCTGATAAATTAAATTCAGCCAGCTTACGATTATCTTGCACCAGGTCTCTTTCTCCCTGGAAAACAGAAATTCTCATTCCATTTTGTCCGTCTTTTTGCGTTGTATACTGTCGGCTTGCCTTAGAAGGAATTTTTGTATTACGTGGGATCAATACATCCATCAATCCTCCCATTGTTTCAATGCCCAATGAAAGAGGTGTAATATCCAGTAATAAAAAATCTTTGTTATTTCCTGCGAGAATATCTGCCTGCACTGCGGCGCCAAGTGCCACAACCTCATCAGGATTTAATTCATCATGAACTTCCCTCCCAAAAAATTTACTTACTGACTCTTTTACTAATGGCACTCTTGTCGAACCACCCACCATTACTACTTCGTCAATATCTTTCGAAGTAAGATTAGCATCAGCCAATGCATTTTTACAACTTTGAATTGTTTTATCAACAAAGGATTGAATCAGTTTCTCGAATCCGGCTTTATTGAGTTCAAGAGATTCTCCGCCGGCTTCGCCCTTAAAATTATCATTGTTGCTCAAATATTTTTTTGCTTCCTCTGCTTTTAATCTTAATTCCTGGGCAAGACTTTTATGTGACCTCAATTCCTCTTCCTTTATTCCTTTCTGATCTATCCAATGTTTTACAATTGCATGATCAAAATCATCACCACCGAGGTAAGTATCGCCGTTTGTTGACAATACTTCAAATATTCCATTACTGATCCTTAAAATAGAAATATCGAACGTGCCGCCGCCGAGATCATATACGGCAACTGTTTTCGTCTCGTCATTTCTCATTCCTAAGCCATAAGCAAGACTTGCCGCAGTCGGCTCATTCACTATTCTTAATACATCAAGTCCTGCCAGCTTGCCTGCATCTCTTGTTGCCTGTCGTTGTGCATCGTTAAAATAAGCAGGCACGGTGATCACGGCCTTTGTCACCTGTGTTTTTAAAATATGTTCTGCTCTTTTCTTTAATTCGATAAGTATGTAAGATGATAACTCTACTGGTGAATAAAACTTTTCACCCACTTGTATTTTTACAAGACTTTCAGTATTATCATCAATTACTTTATATGAAAAGAAAGAAGATCTTTCTTTAATGTCATTATATGATTTACCCATCAATCTTTTTACAGAAAAGATGGTGTTTTGAGGTTCAGTGATAAGATAATTTTTTGCTTCATCACCGACCGTGATCAATCCCATATTATCAAAATGAACGATAGAGGGTACCAAGGCATTGCCATCGTGTTCTTTAAGAACAACTGGCTTCCTGTTTTCCGGATGAATGATCGCTACCAGGCTGTTTGTAGTGCCAAGATCAATTCCTACGATCATTTCCTGTTGTTGTAAGCTACCTGTGGCTATATTAATTGCTATTTTGCCCATCTGAATAAAGTCAAATTTAAAAGTCAAAAATCAAAAGATCCTATAGTTGGCAAAAGTATCAAAGTATAGGACTTACATCTTTACGAAGTACGAAACAAAAAAAGTTCCCGAATCATCCGGGAACTTTTAAGTTTTTAATTTTGACTTTTTACTTTACCTCATCAAATACATCTTACCATAACCCTTATTAAAGTACTTATCCGTATTATCCTCGTTATACTTTTCAGTACTTCTATATTTATCCAGAGACCTACCGTTAAGGTTTGTTATTACACGATAGAGATAAATACCATTCGCAAGCTTTTGGCCATACTGATCCGTTCCATCCCATTTAAATTCGGTGATGTTTCGGCCGATATGCAGCGGGCCTAACTCATCTTTAGTTATCTCTCGTACGATCTTACCTGTAATGGTCATGATCTGAATTCTTATATTCTGCGGCACTTCGGCACCAGTAATTGTAAATACAAATGCAGTTGATGTAGTAAATGGATTCGGATAATTCAGCATATTTGAGATCATGGGTTTATTAATGACCTGGAATCCCACTTTGTACTCAACGTTTCCTGCTGTATTTCCACTCTTGTCTTTACCTGTTACAGTTAATTCATAGTCACCATCAAGTGGGAAATAAGGCAGGAAGTCAATGGTAGCTGTATTATCAGGATTCGGCGCATTGCCGGCCGGAGTAAACTTCAATGTATCATTTGTATTAAAAAAGAATGAACGCTTCACTCCATTAGGATAACGTACCTCTATTTTTGCACCTGACGTATCATCCAATAACAACCATTTGCTTTCATCTTTAAGTTTAATAATTATATGCGGCTTAGATGCAACGATGTCCCTGTTAAGAATATGAACACCATCAAACGTTACATCGAGTAATGGATTCACTCTATCTGACTTGACATAGAAGTTCCGGTACATAAAATTATTGAAATGGAATTGTTCCGGCTGATCATTATCAGGGTTTACGTCAAGATAGAAAGTATTTTGTCCACTAAGGCCTGAGGTTAGTGTAGGATTTCTTACATGTAATGTATCACCACTATTCAATGGTCTGAATCTTGACGAAATTGGGTGCTGCACATTGCTCTGGTCAGTCACGATCATTTTTACTTTAATACTGTCAAAAGCCGCTTCGCTTATATTTTTAAATGCAAGTTTGAAGTCAAGAGGCTCTCCTGCCTCCAATGTATCTTTGAACTGGAAGAATACATTTGGCGCCACTGCACCTTCTGGTATAGGCACATAAGTCAGCCGCCAATAACGCAATTGATAAGGTGTCAGATTTATCGAATCAAGATTCCTAATCCGCAATTTTAGATAAGGATATTGAGTTGCATTTATAGTTGATATGTCAACATCTTGCTGGCCTGTGTTTAAACCGGTCATTACTAAAGTTTCCACACCTGCACTATTTATACCGATAATATCTACCATTGGCATATCACCGGCTATTGCATCAACTGTTGACCCTCTCCATTTCAATTGCTTCCACTGTTTAGCTGCACCAAACATAGGAGAAGTGGTATAACCTAAAGTATCTGGTGTGGGACAACCTACGCTCAACAATATGCGGTCATAGATGTTCTCGGTGAATTTGATTGAGGGTGTAAATGTTGCTTGATTGTTCTTTTTATAAACAATTGCAAAAGCAGTTGTAGTATCATAGTTATCAAGGGACGTAAAACCCTGGTTCTTTAAAGTATGATATAAAGAAATACCAGGTCCATACAACGCCGTATCGGCTTTCCATGCTGCTGCATATGTATTTACTCCCGGATAAGGGTAAGTATTACTCCTAATGGCAACATAAGACCCGTTTGGTACAATATTTTCAAGAAATTCCCTTGCCTTTCTTCGTGAAGCTGTATCCCCTAATGGAAAATCAAAACCATATTCTCTATTATATGAAAAGCCACAACCTGAACTGCCATAATCACTACCGGTGATATTTTGCATTGGCTTAAAAGAAACAGGGTCAAAAACATTAATGATTAATTCATTATAGGCACAACCGGGGCCAACACTGTTTTCACCATTGACATTTATATAATAATCAGCCGCATTGGGTGAACTTGTTGGATAAAGCCCTGACCTTATAAACAGGTTATTAAGAACTGGATGATATTCCCATGTACGGCTTACAGAATCTATGAATACTCTTTGAGAAAATGATTTAGTGTGTTGATAGAAATGAGACTGATTAAATCCAACGTCACTATTGGGTAGATAAATAAACGAAGCCTCGTCCCATTTAGAGGGATTTCCTGTTCCATCAAGTGGTGATACCCTCCAGTAATAAACAGTACTGTCCGTGAATGTGATTCCCGGATTAAATTCAAGTAATCCACCAGCTGAAATAGTATTTACCGTACGCTTAAATGAAGAATTAAATAAATCTGTTGTATCGATTTCCATCCGGTATTGTTTTGATGGACTGAATGGATTGGCCGTTGAGGCATATAACTTGATATTTTGTTTGTTAACGATCGCATAATTCAACGGATAAACAGGTCTTGCATCATCTTCAAAAATAAATACATCTTTTGTTATCGTGTTATTTGTCTCATACGATTCATCGACAACGTTATCAGCGTCGATTGTTACTCTAATCTGATTAAGCCCCTGGTCAGTTGTAGGATTTATGTGAAGTATGACTGATACTGAATCTGCAAAACGAATCCCCGGAATCGTGTCCTTGAGAACTGTAACAAATGGGCGATCGGGAGTTTTGCGTTCAATATGGATCGCAATGTCTTTATTAATCGTTTTTCCTTGGTTAAAATATTTGGCATCAACTGTAAAAATCGTATCCGCCACTGAAATAAAAGATGGAGAAGCTTTCACCATCGGGTCTTCGATAACATAATCAGGTTTCAATTGATTATTTGGACGAATTGCGGGGTCGCCATGCAAAGTATTTTGTTCTGTATGCATGCGGGCATAAAAATCTAATTGGGATGTCTGAACAAACACATCTGCAACTGCTTGTTTTAGAATTTCACCGTATGATTTGCCATACATTGTTTTCGACTCGTTTGTATATGTTTTGGTATTATAAATATCCAGGTAATGGGGGATGCCAAAATGTGAGCTGGCAAGAAATGCTATTGCGCCCCTGTTAGGGGTCAGCAACCACCTTTCAGAAAGTGTTTCTTTTGTGTAAAATCTTGCGGGGTTGTAGTTGAAAAAATTACCGGCTAAACAACCCATTGCAATGAACAAAGGATATTTTCCAGGGTTATTATATTCCTCGGGATTATCAAGATTAAAATCTAATACAGTAGCCGAAGAGTGGCCAAAATAGGTAAGCTGGTTAAGACCTTCAGCAAAAAGGCTCTTTAATTGCTGGTCCGATAACTGCTGAATGGTTTCCGTTGATGATTTTCTGAAGGTAAATACGTTTGCTCCAAACAAGGTATCAGAAATAATTTGTTTGTATTTATTCATATAAGAGCTAAGCTGTGCAACAAGCGCCGGTTCATTTCCACCAATTACATGCACCACATTTTTCGTCCAGGCTTTATCTTGTACCAATGGCGAAGAAATAGCTTGAGCCGCTTCATACTCCTGGACCTTTGCCAAATATATTGCCACTTCGTTTCCATCTATAACTGACAAACGACCGATTGGCGTAAGCGGAATTTGCTGTCGTACATCGGCACTCAGTAAAATATCCGAAGCTGGAGAGCCAAAAGTTGGAACAATGTTTAATCTTTCAATATCGGGATCCGACGAAGTTTCTGCATAGCGATACTGATCATATACGACCGCATGTCCGATCATAAACACAAACTTTGGAGCTACAGAAAAATTGGCTCTTGCCCAGCGCAAAAAATTTCTGATTGAATTTGGATGTTTTTTAATACCGAAGGCAAACTGATCAACCAGTTCATCTATCTCATAAATTTTTGCATTATAAGCACCGCCTGCAGATGAACTGCGATAGGCTCTATAATTCTCAACTGGGTTTGAGCCACCGGGACCATTATATAACCTTGGATGTGAAATGATAAGATAATCGCCCTGGTTTGCGGTAAGGGAATAATTAATAAAATTCCTTTGACGCATTGTTCCTGTCGCGGAAATATTTGAAGGATCAAGGCTGATTAATAACAGTTTTCTATCAAAGAGTGAAGGCTCTAATGCGAATTTCAACAATGCAGGATTGGATATATCTCCTATATATCTTTTGCCATTTGTAATATCATATAAAACCGGTGCAGTAGATCCGAAATTGAAATT
>DASTZB010000275.1:0-7606 GCA_035764525.1 Chitinophagaceae bacterium
GCTCCGCCTATGTTCAATGTCATTGCAAGTGATGATTTTCTTTTCAGGGGCCAGTTTGGTGTTATTGATTCCTGGTTCAAAGCAGGCATCCCGGTTGAATTTCATCTTTATCAAAATGGCGGACATGGTTTCGGCCTGGGTAATCCCAATAGAACCAGTAATCGTTGGTTCGATGCATTCATACACTGGTTAGATGTAAATAAATTTCTTGTGAAGAGTAAAGTTTAGAATTATGAATTTAGAGTTATGAATGTTGCGTGATGATAACCTGCTACAAAACCGTCAAGCGATATGTGCATAAATGAAATTATTTTTCTCATAAGGTTCTATTTTTTATTGTAGTCTGTGGTTTGTTATTGTCTTTTTACCAGGACGGACGGAAGAAGACTCATTATCTTACTATAAGCGAAGCCCATTTCATATCGGAGGTAACTCCACCCGAACCCTTGATCCGTCTCATTGCCAGAAAATAATTTCCCTGTACCATTTCTTGCATAGATTCCACTGAAGCCAGATAATCTTCATCGCTCTGATCTATCACCTTTTGTCTTTTTATTAAGCCATTGCTGTCAATAATAGCCGCCGCCATTACTGAATTTTTATAAACATCTGAGCGGACCGGTGGTTTAGAAATATCAAGCTTCAAGTTCGAAAGATGATCATTATAGAAAATAATCAGACTATTCTTATATCCAAAAACTCTGTAGGAATCTCCGAAAGTAGAACCGGCGCTGACCCTCACTTTAGGTATTCGCGAAAAGACAGCAGTATTACCATTGAACCTTGCATTTAAAATACTGCCGGCAACATGAAAAGAAGCCCTGACCCCGGTGTTCACTCTCCTAAATTCACCAGTAAGATTCACTACTCCGCTCTCGAGAACATTTGCTTCCAATACCAAGCCGTCGGATAAACCTAATTTCTTTTTATTGCCCCAGCCTTCATCATCAAGGATCTCTATAAGATCTTTGGGGAATGGTGTCTTGATAACAGCATTCATAACAAAGTTGTCTGTGTTTAGTGATGCGACGTATACACCGGCCAGATACTCTCCACCATTTTTATAGGCCCCACAGATCATGAGTTTAGCATTTTGCTTATCAACAGCTATATAGGCACCAAAAGGATTTGCATCAGGAATCGTTACACTTTTTACCTCTGATGCCCCGCCTTTTTTATTGATGAGGACCTCAGAAAAGGGTTTACCTTTCTTACTGTAGCTATAAGAGAAGTATGCATTACTATTATTGTCAACACAGGCATTGGCGAATGCCAGGGTGTTTTCATCCGCCAGCAATTCTTTTCCCGTTCTTATTCTTTTCATATCCTTATTAAATACCGAAAAGAATAATTTATTATTCCATGAGGAAGTCCATGTCACCAGGTAACTGTTACCGTCGGGTGAACCCTCAAAGAAAAAAGTCTTAGATAACTGTGTGGGACTTGAAGCGAAGTTTGAGCCATAGACATAAAGATTAGGATTATCAAAACTTACGCTTCGCATATAAAATTCAAGATATTTCTTATCCTCATCTATAGTCAATAATTCTGAAGGCTGGGATAATTCAAGTGTTGAAGTATCCACAGCGGCAACATACAGAATCACATTACTTTTATCATTCATCTTATAATATAAAAGGTATAATTTATCATTGACCACTTTTAAAGCAGGAGGCAGCGGACCAAATTCCTTTTCCTGGCTTTTAATTTTTGTTGATTTCTTTTCAGTCAACGTTGCATCATATCTTTTCAATGTGATATTGTGCATTGATCTTTTCAGATTTGCAGAAAAGCCGGAAATCCCTTGCATGTCGGTTTCATATGAATAAAAAGAACCCCTGTATTTTACCAGTGATGGATCAATATTTTTCATGCCTTGATAAAAGGCAACATCAAAATCTTGTGCCCGTACTATTACACAGCTAATTATTGTATAGAAGGATATAATAATTGCTTTCATATAAAATATGATTTATTTATTTCAAGCTAATGTAATCAAAATATGTGTGCTGATTTAACAGAAGACAACTTTTTCAAAGGTAATCCGGAGATACAATCTCCGTATAACGATTGAATATTTTTTATTTTATTGAACACTATGCACAACAGTGCAAAGAGAAGAAATTAAGACGCAAAGAATATCTTGGCATCTTTGCGTGAAAATAAGTTACCCGTCCATATAATGCAGTATCGCCTTCGCTTATCCGCTTACCGACATGATCAAAAATTCCTTCATCAACTTTGATCCAGTTCATTTCTCCTCCCGATAGCTATCGGGACGGGCCTGCTACAAAACCGTGAAGCGATATGTGCATAAATGAAATTATTTTTCTCATAAGGGTCTATTTTTTTGTTGTCTATGGTTTGTCTGCCCTCTTCATTCAATTATGTTGTACTGGTTTTAGGGCAAGTCTATGGGCGGACGGGAAGAAAAAATTGTTGTTATTCAGAATGATATTCTTTCTTTAGTAATTCCATCAATTCTACTGCCTCTTTCAAATGGTCTTTCATCTCGCTAACTATTGCTGTATATGTTCTTTTCGTATAATAGACGGAAGCATACCATTCCTCTTCTAATTTTCTCTCTGGTTTTTCAATAAAAACGGGCCCAGTATATGTAGTTTCTTTTCGCCATGACCTTATAAACCTTGCGTTTGCAATTTTTAAAATTAATGGCACAAGCTGATTGTTTCTGAAATCGAGGGCCTTGTCAGAAACTTTTAAAATCATATTTGAACGTGTTTCGTAAAAGTCTAACATTCTTACAACCTCCTTACTAAAATACCTCAAAGAACCAGAATTTTTCACCTGGTTATAAGCTCCTAATTGCGGGTCATAAAAGTCATATGCCCACATTCTCCAATTAGTTATCTGCATTATTGAATCATTTCGAATTGATATAGGTTTATTCAGCTCAGCCATTAGTGAATCTGCAGTTAATATCACCCTTTCCGTAGTATGTATTGCGGTATTCAATTCTGCCGTATCTGCACTAAAGTCTTCAATTAATAAACTGGCATATTGCTTAGCTCTATTTTTTTCCACTCGGTTCTCACGAAGATTCTCTGCCAGGAAACCGCAGAACACGGCGAGGAACAACATGAGAAACTCCCAGAGATAATGTGTCCATTTTTTTCTGGGTGTATGTGCATGATGATGAACTTCCATAATTTGTGGTACTAGTTATAGACAGGAAGTTAATTCATTTTCTATCCGCTTACCGACATGATCAAAAATTTCTTCATCAACTTTGATCCAGTTCATTTATCCGGTCGGGCCTGCTACAAAACCGTCAAGCGATATTTGCATAAATGAAATTATTTTTCTTACTTATTTCATTGTTCCGATGCATGGGGACACGCATCGGGGCATTAGAGTTTAGCTTATTTCAAATGATATTCCTGATTAAGTAGTGCTATTAATTCATCAGCAAATTTCTTTTGTTTCTTAAGTTGGGATAGAACTGCATTCGTTGTAATTCTGCAGTGGGCAAAATTATTTTTAAACTCAGCCCATAGAGCCGGATCTCTGCTAATTACTCTCATTCCTCTTTCAGGCATTTTAATAAGACTATCCCGTGCAAGTTCAATTTCAGCAAAGTCAAAAAGCTTTTCATTGTATTCCCTGCTGCGATTTCTGTATTCGAGATATCTTTCAATGGATATCTTAGTGTTTTCCTGTTCGGTCCAGTAGTGCGAAATTTTCCGGATGGTTTCCTGGCTCCTGATCAGTCTGAGGTTGCCTGCATTTTTAAGTTGCATGGCTGTAACCTCGTTGAATACAACAGAAAATCTGTTTAAAGACCATGCGATCAAATAATTAAAACGCAGGTTCAAAAATTCTCCTGGAGTATAACTATTCAGAAATAATAATACACTATCCTGTAAAGTCTTTGAGTAAGAGACCTGGTTAACACTTCTGTTCAACTCTGCTGTATCCTGGCGCAGATCATAGATCAGTGATGCCATGAATTTTTTTTCCCGGTTATGTTCTACCTGGTGTTCACGAAAATTCTCTGCTAAGAAGCCACAGAACACAGCGAGGAACAACATCAGAAATTCCCAGAAATAAGATTTCCAACTTTTCTTTCCTTCGTGATGTGCATGATGGTGTACTTCCATAATTGGTGGTGCTTGTTGTGAGGAGGAAGATAATTTATTTTTCAGTTATCATACACCTGCTACAAAACCGTCAAGCTATAGGTGCATCAATGAAATTATTTTTCGCATACAGTTCTATTTATTTATTGTTGCTTCATTCAATTATGTTGTACTGGCTGTGGGGCAAGACCCCGGGCTGACGGAAAAAGACATTTAGATTTTTATGTCAGGGTATTCTTTATCAAGTATGGCAATAACCTTCACAGCTTCATTATACAATCTTTCATACTGCCCCAGCATATCATTTTGCAGGTAATTGATCTGTTCTATTCTGCGGGCAATTCTTTTAAACTCAGCGGGATCATAAGTTCTGAATTTCATTCCGAAAGGAATATCATCGGGCATGAGCAAAGAATCCACTATTATCTTTTTATAAAATATTTTAGTAAGAACCTGAATATCATGTATTATTAAAAGCGCTGACTGCAAAGTATCAACCGAATGTTCCGCTGGTATCATTCCCGATTGATAGTTATTATAGAAGTTTATGAGCTGAATATATTTAAGAATTTCATCCTTTACGTTTTCATGCTCTATCAGGTCAAACCTTCCGCCATATTTGAACTGGCTTAATGCCCGTTCATTGGGTGTAAAATTAGTCCAATTAGTTGCGTTCATCCAGGTTGCAATAATATTTTGTTCATTTCCTTTGATCGATGATGAATTCATTAGCTGCACGGTAGAATCAGCCAGGTTATTAACCGATGGCATGACTACTTTAATCAGGGAACGCAAAGCAGCAGTATCCGATGCAAGATCTTTTTTGAGCAAATGAATGAGTGATCTTTCTTTTTTTCTCTCTACCATATGTTCCCGTGCATTTTCAGCAAGAAAGCCAAGAAATACTGCGAGGAACAGGATCAAAAATTCAAGTATGTATTCAGCCCATTTCTTTCTTCGGTGGCGAAGTGATTCCCTAAATATAACTATAATCTTCATCAACTTTGTTCCAGTTCATTTCTCCTCCCGATAGCTATCGGGACGGGCCTGCTACAAAACCGTTAAGCGATATGTGCATAAATGAAATTATTGTTCTTATATAGTTTTATTTTTTACGGAAGAAGAAATTTACTATTTGATCCGCAAAAATTTTGCTGCATTGTTATAAAAAATATCTTCTTTATCCTTCTTTGTTAAAAATGGTAAACTATTGAGGAAGCGAACTGATTTTTCAATAGCATAAGGCCATACCATTTGATCTGAACCAAACATCACACGATCCAAATAGCCAGCCTCCTTCGCATTTCGAAGAAATTCTTTTACGTAACGTTGTGTATTGGGTTCTACCCAAAGCAGAACAGCAAGATCAGTATAAAGCTGGGGATAATAAGCCATCAACCTGATCGCATGTTCCGGCCAATCTTCTCCGCCTGCATGCATCAAATAAATTCTAAGCTTAGGGTATTTCACTAATACATCTTCAATTAAATATGGATCGCCAAAGCGAAGTCTCGCTTTTGGTGACCATGAATACGTGCCACCCGGATCACCGCCGCCTGTATGAACAGCAACCGGTATATCATACTTCTCACAGATACGCAGATACGGTTGCCATACAGAATCGCTGAGTGTGGTACCACTATAATAAGGTGCGATCTCTCCAAACACTTCGATCTTTTTATCCTTTATCATTTGCTCGAGCTTGACACTATCCATTCCGTGATCCGTGGGAGCAAACATTAGAATTCCTTTGATGATACGATTGTTGCTGTCTTTAGCCACCCAATCCTCCACACTCTGGGGATTACCGCTTACCATTGCTTTAGTGATATTCAATTTCTTAAATGCAGCAAAGGTTTCATTGCGATGTATCTGCGCATTCTTTGACCCTTTATTCCCATAATGATCACTTGCTGGTTCTCTTTCACCAAAGTCACTATCAGTGTAGGAATGAACATGCATGTCAATAATTCTTGCCTGCGAACGGGCAAACAACGAGGACATGATAACGATCAGAGAAAGTACTGCTCCTTTCATAAGAATGTTTTTAAGGGATGACAAAGGAAGTTAATTCATTTTCTATTTTTCACGCAAAGTCGCAAAGATTAAAAGCAAGACGCCAAGTAAATCCTTTGCGGCTTTGCTCCTTGGCGTCTTTGCGTGAAATAAAAGCGAACCTATATCCGCTTACCGAATGATCAAAAATTTCTTCATCAATTTTTATCCAGTTCATTTCTCCGTTCGGCCCTGCTACAAAACCTTTAAGCGATATGTGCATGAATGAAATAATTTTTCTCTTGAGGTTCAATTAAAAATTATTAACAAGAGTTTTCAAGGCATCATGAGTTGCCGGTGTGTTTACTGTCATGTGATGTTCATCCTGATAAAACTTCCATTGAAAATTGAGTTTGTTTTGCTTGTTCTTTTCTACAATATCTGCCAATAAAAAAGAAGGTCGTATCAAAGCTGTTTTTGAACTTGTATCTTTTTTTATCTGGTCTGCCATCATTTTTACTTCAGTTTCGTTAGCAATGGCAAGAAATAATCTTTTACTATCAAATTGCTGGTTGCCAAGTATGGAGGCCCCTTCATTTAAAAGCTTATGATTATCCCACCACAAGGCTGGATCTATTGCAACATAATTATCAAAAAGAGCAGTATGTTTTAAAAGAATATATATTACCATCAGTCCACCCATTGAATGCCCGATCAAAGTGCGATTGGATGAAACAGGATATTTCTTTTCGATATGTGGTAACACTTCTTTTTCCAGGAATGAAACAAATGCCTCACCTCCGCCGGTGGTTTTTGCAGTAGCAGCGTCTATCCCGGCAGATGCTGCCTCCACATGTGTGGGTGAATAGTCGCGATAACGCTGCCAGATATTACCAATGCCAACGAGGATGACATTAGCTGCAGTATTTGAAGCAGGCTCTTTACTTAACTTGTCCAATGTCTTTTGTGTTTCATCAAAATTGGCTTCTGCATCCAACACAAATATTACCGGAAGTCTTTTGTTTGCCGGTTGGGCTTTGGGAATATGAAGCCATATGAATCTATCTTCATTTAATATTTTAGAATGGATAGTATCAACGATCTTATCATTACTCGTTTGGCTAAGGATTGGTCGTTGTTCCTGATCGACTGAACTGTAAGAAATCCACAAGATTATTAATCCGGCAATTGCCCTCATATTTTTTTGTCTATTAAATTCAATAGTAAGATACAATTAAGTACGATGAAATATCCTTCCATCAACTTTTATCCGGTTCATTTCTCCGTTCGGGCCTGCTACAAAACCGTCAAGCGATATGTGCATAAATGAAATTATTTTTCTCATAAGGTTCTATTTTTTATTGTTTGTCAAAGTTAATTGTCCGTTGGTTCGATTGTTCATCGTTGGCCGTAGTATGCAACTAAGGCCAATCGAAATATTGCCTGCTTCACATTTAGTTGCTTCCAGCTTCTTCGAAGCTGATGCTTAGTCACAGACTAAGCATAACGAT
>DASTZB010000276.1:0-4463 GCA_035764525.1 Chitinophagaceae bacterium
TGCCACCATTATTTCTATTGCTGCAGAAAATTAATTTCTTACCATCAGGGCTAAACATGGGGAATGCATCAAAACCATTATCATGGCTGATCTTCTTCAGGTCGGTTCCATTTTCATTGATGGTATATAGATTGAAAGGAAACCCTCGCTTGTATTCATGATTGCTTGCAAAAATTATTCGCTTGTTGTCCGGCATATAGAATGGAGCCCAATTAGCCTGCCCGAATTTTGTTACCTGTTTTACATTGCTGCCATCTACGTTGGCAACATACACTTCCATACTTGTAGGAGCTACTAAATTTTCTGCGAGCAGATCTTTATATTCTTTAATCTCTTCATCTGTTTTGGGACGACTAGCTCTCCAGATAATTTTTTTCCCATCGGGGCTAAACCATGACCCTCCATCATAGCCAGGTGTATTGGTAATCCTTTTTTCTTTACCGGTTTGCAGATCCATCATGTACAGATCAATATCACCATCCTTGTCACTTGTGTACAACATCTTCTTTCCATCGGGAGAAATAGTTGCTTCTGCATCATATCCCTTACTATGCGTTAATTGTTTAACAATTTTTCCGTCAAGGTCAGCCATGAAAATATCGTAGCTATCATATAAAGGCCATATATATTTATTTCCATATTTTTTTCTGTCAGGAACAGGAGGACATGTATCAGCTCCTAAATGAGTAGAAGCATATATGATATGTTTGCCATCTTTTAGAAATGCACCGCAGGTTGTTCTTCCTTTACCGGTGCTTACCATTTTATATGTAAACGATTCTCCCTGCTTTGGAACTTTACCAATAAAGATCTGGTCGCACATTAACCCATCCTTTGGTTGAGTGCGCTGAAAGATGATCCATTTGTTGTCAAAACTGAAATAGGCTTCAGCATTGTCGCCACCAAAAGTGAGCTGCTGAACATTTTGCAAATGCGTTTCACTTGGATATTGCAGCGTATCAGCGGTGAATGGTGAATGGTCAATGGTCAAGGGATCAAGCGCAGTTTTTTTACTTGTAAACGAAAGGCAAAATAAAAAAGTCAATCCAATAAATAATCCAGCAGTCAGAAATTTCATATAATGCATCAATTAAAAAATTTTAGCAAAACTATTTTCGGAAACCCCGGCAAATGTCAGACTTTTGTCATATCACCCAAATGTTTTATGAAAAATCTTTTAGCACTCTTATGCCTTTTAACAATAGCATTTGCCTGCAGTAATAATAACCATACTTCAAGTAGTCAACAGACGCAGGATAGCGTGCAACGGTTGCTCAAGTCCTATCGTGATTCATTAAAAATTCATCCAAACGATACATTACTTAAATACAATCTTGTTCTCACATTACAGGAAGCGGGCAGGTACAGGGAAGCGCTCAATATGCTGGATTCAATGAATATTCCGATGGGTGATTCCACTCAAATGAAAGTTTATGTAAGTTATTTATTTAAACGAGCTGAATTATTAGTGCTTGCAGGCGATACTGTGAACGCAATTAAAACACTTGAATTCTTTGTTATACCCGGCGAATTAACTGAAGCAGGTAAGCAACTGGCATTCCTTTATGCTGAAACAAAAAATCCTAAAGCAATTGCTATCTGTGATTCAATGAATAAAAATGATAAAAGCAAAAGAGATCCCGAGCCTGATTATTTTAAAGGTGTTTATTATTCAAATCTTGGTGATCATGCAAAAGCCTTGGAGCAATTCAATACGTGTATCAAAAAAGATTATACTTTTTTAGATGCCTATATGGAAAAAGGAAATATACTTTATAAGCAATCAAAATTCAAAGACGCTATTGAAGTGTATGACATGGCAATAAAAGTTTCCAATAGCTTTGCAGATGCACATTTTTGGAAAGGAAAATGCCAGGAAGCATTGGGCCAGAAAGAAGACGCAAAGATCAGTTACCAGCGGGCCTATGCATTCGATAAAACACTCACAGAAGCAAAAGAAGCGGCAGACAGAATTAAGAATTAAAAATTAGTAATAAATAATTTCATGCGTTGTATCTTGCAGCGCAAATAGCAAAGAATGCCCATTATTGCTCCCTCTCTTCTTTCTGCAAATTTCCTGAATCTTGACGCCGATTGTAAAATGCTGAATGAAAGCCAGGCCGACTGGTATCATTTGGATGTAATGGATGGTCGTTTTGTTCCCAACATTAGTTTCGGCCCGATGCTGGTTTCATTTTTCAGAAAAGCAACTACAAAGGTTTGTGATGTTCATTTAATGATTGAGGAGCCAGGAAAATATGCAGAACAATTCAAAAATGCAGGGGCCGATGTTCTTTCTGTTCACATAGAAGCATGTCCGCATTTGCACAGAAATATTCAACAGATAAAAAGTTTGGGCATGAAAGCTGGTGTTGCCATTAATCCGCACACACCCATTGAAAGTTTACAAGATGTTCTTGCAGATATTGACCTTGTTTGCATGATGAGTGTGAATCCGGGTTTTGGGGGACAAAAATTTATTCATCATACTTTAAAAAAGATCAAGACACTTCGCCAGATGATCGATGAAAGAGGCGCTAAAGTTTTAATTGAAATTGATGGAGGTGTTACATTAGAAAATGCAGGAACTATTGTTGCTGCCGGCGCAGATGTATTGGTTGCAGGTAATACTGTTTTTAGTTCTCAGGACCCAAAAGCTACTATTGCTCAATTGAAAAAATTATGACTATTATGGCAAAAGATCTGTTTAGTAAACAATCTGATCTTTATGCCCGATACAGGCCGACTTATCCAAAAGAACTTTACGACTACATTCTATCTTTTGTAAAAGAAAAAAACATTGCATGGGATTGCGCAACAGGTAATGGACAAGCGGCTGTTGCCTTAGCAGATCATTTTAAAAAAGTAATTGCAACAGATATAAGTGCTGCGCAAATTGAAAAAGCTACTTTTAAAGAAAACATCGAATATATTGTTGGTCCTGCTGAATCAACTCCATTCCAGGAAAATACTTTTGATCTCGTCACCGTAGCACAAGCATATCATTGGATCAAATGGAAGGAATTTAAAAAAGAAGTGACTCGTGTTTGTAAACCCGGAGCCATTATAGCAATCTGGACATATTATAGAAATACAATCGGGGGTAAAAAAATAGATGATGCTGTTTACAATTTTTATGAGAACGTAACTAAACCCTATTGGGATTATGAAAGAAAATATGTGGAAGAGAAGTATACGACAATTGAATTTGATTATGATCTGCTGCCTGTAAAAGATTTTGAAACTACACTCGAATGGCAAAGGGAAGACCTGATAGGTTATATCAGCAGTTGGAGTGCTATACAAAAATTCATTAAAGTAAATGGGCATTCTCCTATTACAATTATTGAGGAAGAAATAAAAAAATTGTGGCCGAAAGACGAAGTGAAGAAAGTAACATTTCCGATCTATTTGAAATTGGGCATAGTATTGAAATAATCCCGATTTTATTGAGTAATATTGTCTATCAAAATCCGTTTCTTAGGAATGAACCATCCAAAGTTTCTCTTGTCCTGCATCTTCCTGCTTGCCTATAGCATTGCTTTCTCTCAAAAAAAACCTGCTTACGTTTCTGGTAAAGTACTGGATGAAAATGAAAACCCGCTATCAAATGTTTCTGTAATTATTCTTGGACAGCAAAAAGGAATTGTCACCTCCGATTCCGGTACATTTCGTTTAAAAGTAACTGCCGACCGTGCATTTGCAATTGTCTTTAGCTATACAGGATTCAAATCCCAGCAAAAGAATTTTTTATTGAATGAAAATGAAGAAGAGACGATCGTTATTCGCATGGAAAGAGAAGGCAAGACACTGGAAGAAGTAATCGTTACTGATCAACGGGACAGAAGAGAAGCCGGATTGATCAAGCCAAATCCAAAATCAGTTATTAATCTTCCTTCACCTGTCATAGGCGTCGAAAGTATGATCAAAGTTTTTGTTGGCTCAAATAACGAACTTACTTCTCAATATGCAGTTCGCGGTGGGAACTATGATGAGAATCTTATTTATGTAAATGACTTTGAAATTTTTCGTCCTTATCTCGTTCGCAATGGACAGCAGGAAGGTTTAAGTTTCATCAATCCCGAAATGGTCCGCAATATCAGTTTTTACAACGGAGGTTTCCAGTCAAAGTATGGCGATAAAATGAGTAGTGTGCTGGATATTCAATACAAAAAACCAAAACGTTTTGGCGGCTCAGCTTATGTAAGCGTTTTAGAACAGGGTCTGCAGCTTGAAGGCATTTCAAATAACAATAAACTCAGTTATCTCATTGGGGCCCGTAACCGCACCAACAAAAGTTTATTAAGCAGCCAGGAAACTCAGGGAAATTATGTTCCTTCCTCTGCCGATCTGCAGGCACTCATTACCTACCAATTCAATAATAAGTGGAGCGCTGAATTTCTCGGAAATATTTCTAAAACAAAATTTACGCTGGTCCCGGAATTTAGCCAGCTTACTTCTTC
>DASTZB010000277.1:0-2854 GCA_035764525.1 Chitinophagaceae bacterium
GATGATTGGACATGGTTTCTTGATGCAGCTTTCTTTAGAATTCCTAAAGCATCTGATGCTCCTTTGATTGTAAAGTCACTCAGTAAATATGTATCCATACAGAATAAGGCCAGACAAGATTGGAAGGCTACTGGTTTTAAACTTATTTCGCTGCGTGAAAATGCGCTGAAAGGAAGTGAAATTCCATCAAATGGATTGCACAGACGTCCTGATGATTCGGCAACTTATGGTCCTTTTATTCTTGCATTGTTGATCTTTCTTTCTGCCTGTCTTAATTTTTCAAATACAACAGTTTCTCATGCCAACAGGAGATTGAAAGAAATAGGAATGAGAAAAGTGATGGGTAGTTCGCATGGTCAATTGGTTACTCAATTGCTATTAGAATGTTGTTTTATTGTATGCATTGCTTTTCTGCTTTCTGTTGTTCTAAATCGTTTCTGGCTGCCAACATTCAACCAGATGTTCAATGGCATTAAAGTTGTGGCCGATTATTTTAATGATGTAAGTCTTTTGATTTTTATTGGATGTGCTGTGTTGTTAACAACATTATTGGCAGGTGCCTACCCTGCATTTTATATCAGCCGCTTTAATCCAACTGCCATTTTCAGGGGCAGCGTAAAATTTGGAGGCACGAATTTGTTTTCAAGGATAATGCTTGGCTTGCAATTATGCATTGCAATTATCACCGTTATTGCCGGAATTGGTTTTGCAAGAAATTCTGACTTTCAAAAAAATTATGACTACGGCTATAATATTGAGAGTACCATTGGCGTGGTCGTAAATGACACAACTGCATTTTCTGCTTTTAGAAATGAAGTGGCATCGATTCCTCAGGTTATCTCATTAGCAGGAACAAGAAATCATATTAGTTATGGTTATCGTAATGTAGTGGCGGAGACCGAGGGCAAAAAAGGAGAAACCACATATCTAGAAGTGGGGAAAGATTATATAAAAACAATGAATCTGAAAATTGCCGAAGGCAGGGCGTTTGATTCACAATTCGAGGCCGACTACACCAATTCAATTTTAATTACACAAAACCTTGCATCCAATTATGGTTGGAAGGATAAGGAGTCATTGGGTAAAAAAATTTTTATTGATAGTGTGAATTATTCTGTTGTCGGTGTTCTGAAGGACTTTCAGCTTAATCCCTTGTTTCTTCCGAAAGAACCTGTTGTAATGAAACTTGGCATGGAAAACAGACACCGGTTTCTTGTTTTGCAAACTAAAATTTCAGACTTGGAACTGGTATATGCAAAAACAAGAGATGCATGGAAAAAAATATTTCCAATGAAACCTTTCACCGGTTTTTATCAAAATGAATTGACAAAAGAAGCTTACGAAACAACGAAGAGTATTGCCAAGATCTTTTTTTGGTTTGCGATCATTTCGATTCTATTAACTGCTACAGGCCTATTTGGATTGGTTTCGCTTACCATCGTTAAAAAAATGAAGGAGATAGCACTGCGAAAAGTAGTTGGTGCGACATCGGGTCATATACTTTTATTAGTTAACCGCGGGTACTTCCTGGTATTTATTGTTGGAGCTGCTGTAGGTTGCTATGGAGGGTATGCGCTTACAAAACTCTTAATGGATATGATATTCAAGGTGAATGTGGGTATTGCAACGTCAACATTGGTTAATTCAGTGTTTGTATTATTTATTATTGTCGCGATCACATCGGGGTTTAAAGTATGGCAGGCTTTAAGAACGAACCCGATCAAATTGTTGAGAACAGAATAGGAACCCCAAACCCCCTAAAGGGGAGTTTGACTTGTGTAAATCTATTCAACTTAGTTCTTTAGTTCAACATTATTCAACTGATGAGCATTATTCAAAAGCTCATCAGGATTACTAAACACTCCCTTGAGGGAGATGGAGGGTTTATGTTTAAAAACTATTTGAAAACAGCGATCAGGAATTTACTTCGGTATAAGGGGTTCGCCATAATAAATATTTCAAGTCTTACTATAGGAATTATTGGTTGTTTGGTGATCGGTCTTTTTGTATGGGATGAATGGCAGTACGATAAAAGAATTCCTGGTGGAGAAAATGTTTATCGCATATACGAGCAGCGAAAAGATAATGATAACATTACCTATGCCGCTATTTCAGCACCGGCATTTGCCAGTTTTTTAAAACGAACTTATCCTGAAGTTGATACTACAACTCGCATATTAATGTCGATCGATAAATTTTTGATGGAGGTTGGAGAAAAAAGGAATTATGAGGAGAAAGGCTGGTTTGTTGAACCTTCTTTTTTCCAGGTTTTTCCTTTAAAGTTTAGTAAAGGAGATCCAAACACGGCCCTTATTGAGCCAAGGACGATTGTGATCAATGAAGAACTGGCAAAGAAATATTTTAATAATGAAGATCCGATAAATAAAACCATTTACATCGATAAAGATACTTTGACTGTAAAAGGAGTGCTTGCTAAGCTGCCTGATCATTTTCATTTGGATTTTCATTATTTGATGTCATTACAAACCGCAGGCATTCCGAAAGAACGAATGGAAAGATGGACATGGCACCAGTTTTATACGTATGTGAAATTAAAACCTGGAACAAATGTTCACCAATTGCAGGACAAGCTCCAGGCACACATGAAGAAGGAAATATTTCCGACATTGACACAGGCAGGCTTTACATTTCTTCCTTTTTTTCAACCATTAAAAGATATTCATCTTCGATCTGCTGATTTTATTTATGACAATGCTATAAGAGGGAATGAAACTTATGTAAAAGCATTAACCATTATTGCCTTATTCGTTTTAGTGATTGCTTGTTTCAATTTTGTAAACCTTGCCACGGCAAGATCCTTCAGAAGAGCCAAAGAAATCGGTGTAAGAAAAGT
>DASTZB010000278.1:0-28934 GCA_035764525.1 Chitinophagaceae bacterium
TGCGGCCATAAGGAGATTCTGCATAAAGAAAGTTGGTTTGATACTTGTCCAGCGGAGACCGGATGCTTTGAGTGCATTATCCACTTCATCAATTTGCTGAATGATCCTGGATCCTTTGCTGCCAAATGCTGAATGTCTTACTACAAAAGGATTGGTTCCGGATCTTTTGATCGCATTGATCACGTTAATTCCTTGTGTCGCTGCAGATGGACCGTTCCAGGTACAAAGATAAACCTGGTCGATACCTACCAATGCGGCATCAATAGTTTCGGGACGATCCAGGTCGCCAACATAAATTTCAGCGCCAGCCTTTTTAAGGTGTTGCGCCTTTTCTTCATTTCTTACAAATGCTCTTACTTGTTGTCCTGCATTGATCAATGCTGGAATGAGAATGGAACAGGTATTTCCTGTTGCGCCGGTTACTAATGTTTTCATGATCTTAAAGTTTTAGTTTAATTGAATAACTAAAATTGAAAAACAACACCGGCAATTCACTTAACTGAGGTTAAGAAATATAAGAAGCAGTAAAATAAATAATTAATGCCCCGAGATCTGTTTGCGTAAGCGGCTCAGCGATTGTGGCTCAATATTAAGGTAAGATGCGATGTATTGCAGTGGGATACGTTGAAAGATATCGGGCCTGGTTTTCAATAAGTCTAAATATCGTTCCTTCGGAGACATGGTTTTCAGTTCTTCCATTCTCCGGTTGATCGTTGTAGCCCTGCGGGTCATCTTTACTGAATACCACTGACTGAGCTTTGGTATTTTGTTTTCAAGTAACCGGAAATTTTCTTTAGATATTTCCAACAACTCACAGTCCTCAATAGCCTGGATAAAATTAGTTGCCGGCTCGCCTGAATAATAGCTATCAATATCTGCAACCCACCAGTCTTCCATTGGAAAAAAAAGAACTCGTTCATGCCCCTGTTCATCTATTACATAATTACGTAAACAACCTTTGTTGACATAAGCTTTATGCCTGCATACTTTTCCAGGCTTCAGGTAGAATTCTTTTTTCGGTATTACTTTCATTTCAAAATAAGAGAGCAACATTTCGAATTCATTTTCATTCATTCCAAATGTATCCCTGAAGAGTGTCGTAAATTTCGGATCAACAATATGAGATTCTATACTCATTTAATTTAGATTAGGTCAACAATTCTCGTTCAGAAAGTTAATGATTTCCAATTGTAAGTTGTAAAGAATAAATAAACGCATTTCAATTTTTTGGTTGTTGATGCGAAGAACTGTGGAAGAAATATGCTGATAGCGTAATACCAATCATTGTAACTAAACTCCAGGAACCTGGTCTCTTCATTACATTATGTTTTATTGGCTGTGGGGCAAGACCCCTGAGGACGGAAATTGTTTAATAACGGATCTTAATCCATTTCTTATAAGTAAAACAGCGCCATACCCATTCGAAGGGTCCAAACCTAAAATGCTTTAGCCATATATTACTGAAAATGATCTGTAATGCTAAGAACAGAATGACTATTCCCATTGTCTGGAATAAACCAATTTTTCCAAATAGGCTAAATCCAAAATTGTAGAAAACAATTATCATGAAAATTGTTTGCAGAAGATAGTTGCTAAGAGCCATTCTTCCTAATGGGATCAAGTAATTCAATAATTTTTTTCCTGCAGAGGTCTTGACTATTTCCAATATGGAGGTTATATAGAAAAGGCATAAAGATATCTGGCTTATAATTAATAAAAGTTTGTATATCGAATTTGCAGGTGTGGAAGGGAACTTAAACATACTTCCTCCAAGCATTTCAGCCGAAATAGCAGCAACAATGCCGATGAGGAAACTGGATATGAGCAGAGATCTCGAATTATACTTCTTTGTAAAGAACTCAATGGAGGCTAGATAATAACCTAAGAGAAAAATCCCAAAAAATGTAAAAAGTCGGCCTGAAGGAAAATAACTAAGCCACTTCCAAACGAGATTATGAATATTCAAAATGAACACGTCTTCAAAACTCCCTTCTTGAAATGTTTTTATAACAGCCGCAGGCGTCATGTCCGGATAAGACGTATGTGCCAGCGCCACTGGATCCGCAGTCACATTGGTCGCTGGTGCCTGAAGAAAGAGCAACATTGCAAAATCGAATAGAAAAGGAAGTAATAAAAAAAATATGGACCATCGAATAAGATTTGCTGACCTTACATTGCGGAACAATGTCAGGATAATAGCAACGATCGCATATAGAAGCAGGATATCACCATACCAGATCAAACTATGAAGGAGGCCTATTATAAATAGAAAAAATATTCTTCTTCGATACGTTCTCAGAAAATTAATGGAATCTTCCTTGTGCGTATTATATTGGATATAAAAACCAACAGCAAATAGAATTGAAAAGAGGGTGAAAAATTTTCCTGTGATGATGATATCTAAAAAAGAATATAGTTTTTCATCTAACTCAAAATTAGTTACTTGTTGTAGGTCATTAAAGGGCATAAAAGCGTATCCGCTAAAATATTCCATGTTATTGAAAATGATACCAAGTAAAGCAAACCCCCGCAGGATGTCCAGAATTTGAATTCTTTGTTTTGGTTCTATTGATTCATGAATTGTCATCAGTCCATGTTTATTTTGAAAGGGACACCATATTCATAATAAACTAATTAAAAAGTTTCTCTTATTTAAAGTGATGCATAACCTGTCGCTTTGATCAAGGATAATTTAGAAAGTTAATTCCTTTTCGAATGTTGCTGCGAAGAACTATTGGAGAAAGATGCGCCCACTTTATTCATTTATGCTGTACTGACTGTGCGGCAAGATCGAGGTGGGCGGAAATTTGCAGGAAAAAATTGGACACTCGTGCAAATAACCGAACTTCATAGGGACCTAATTTTATTTTCTAACTAATTAAAACACCTTTATGTCATTCGTTTTAAGGTTTAAGCCTTCTGGCTTTACAATTACCGGGTACCATGAAGTATTGAAACAATTAGAAGCTGCGGGTGAAGGAGCACCGAAAGGAAGAAGTTATCATGTGTGTTATGGCGATTCGAATAATGTGCAGGTAACCGATGTCTGGGATAATATGGAAGATTTCCAGGCCTTTGGGAAAACGCTTGTCCCGATCATGCAATCATTAGGTGCAGATCCCGGCCAACCAGAGATACAAGAAGTACACAATATTATTATTGGAGAGCTTCATTCAGTAGCTTAGTTTGCTATAAGGTATACTATTGAGATTATTGGTAAGATCTTAAAAATTGCTTGGTTCACAAACCCGGGCCAAGGCAGGATTGTATTATCTGTTGAGAATCTTTTCCGAACCTGTTAAGAAAAACTTTCATTGATTCTATTGCAAAGTTTTATAAGTTTTCAATAAGGCACAGAATCATAAGGCGCCAGGAAAACTTTGCGGCTTTGCTTCTTAGCGCCTTTGCGAGAATTAATTTTTTATGTTGTACTGGCTGTGGGGCAAAACCACAGGGGACGGAGGTATTGGTGGCAGTTTTATTCCCATTTTTGATTGAATCTCAATTCAAAAAATAATTGATAAAGTCTATCCAATCCATATGTACCTATCAAGCCGTAATCACGTATTTCCTTCTTTTGTCCGTTGTTGTACGTGATTGTTAAAGTAGAACTTTGATCATCTGTCCAAGCAACAGAATAATTGTTCTTCAAATTGGGAAAGTCAATATAGTTAAGTAAGTCTATAATATTTGAATATGAATTTTCTCTTACAACTGTCCTAAATACACCTTTAATCTCTTTTGAATTTCCTGGTTTACCAGGTAATTCAAATGGAAGTATTTCTGTTTCACTATTATAGTTTGAAGCTTTAAATAGTCCTGTTTTGTCTTTATTGATCTCGATACGAAATACAGGGCAAGTTCCATAACATGGGGCAGTCTGATATTCAATTTTTTCTATCTCATACTTTTTGGGGTGTGGATTAAATTCTATGAAGTCTCCGAATTTGAATATTAAGGCTTTTTGATTAAGTGTTATTATGGAGTCATTAACAATTTTAGGAAAGACAAAATGATGAATAAATCCCCTGGTCAGACTGATCATTTGGAAGGAATCTTTTCCATAGTCCATCACAACTAGAATGTGGAATTCATGCTCTTTAATGAGATCGTCACCATTAATATCGTCGATAGGGAAAGTGCCAATGGCGAGTAAGTCTGTTAAACCATTTTTGTCGAAATCTATTTTAGAGAAAGGTTGAATATTTAAAGAGTCCTCAATTAAAGTAAATTCTTCAAATCTATTGCTCAAAGAAAATATATATTTCTCAACTTCTTGTTTAGAACTTAGCCTATCAATTTTTGATAATTTTTTCTGTCCTGAAACAATTTGGGAAATGACGATCAAAATTGATATTAAGATTATTCTTTTCATATATTCTCGTCTGATTTGATATTACCGCCAACTGTCTGCGTGGCTTAAGTGGTTATACAGAAAGTTAATGATTTCCAATTGTAAGTTGTACAAATCTAATAGGAGAAGAACGACATCCTTTTCAAAGCTGATCCGGGAGATATAATCTCCCGATTATGATTGAACATCTTTTATCTTATAGACCACTTATCACAATGACGGGTATGGATATCCTGGAAATTTATTAATTAATTATATCTCCTTTGACATTGGCCAACTTTTCGCGCCATTTTTGAAGTTCCTCAGGTGTTTGTCTCACCCAATCTGTTACTTCGCCAATGATTTTTAATGGGGCCCGGGTGCGATATGAACGTGTTGGATTGCCCGGAAATTTTTTGTCTGTAACGTTCGGGTCATTTTCAAAGCTCCCTGTTGGTTCAACGATATAAACACGTTCAGGTCCATCACCTTTAGCTAATCCCGCAGCAAGTCCCGCCCCATTAACCAGGGCTGTGAAATAAATGTGATTCATCATAAATTCTGATTTGTAATTCGATTCCCGGCCTGCTATCAGCATATCGCCAACCTGCAGATCTGCTTTCGTCCCGTGATAAAAGGGACCGTTATCAGGAGGCTTGTCCTTAGACGAAATTGCCAATTCATGATTCTTTTTTGCGTTGTCAAGGTCGCCTAATTCTTCATAGCATTTGGCAATGTTTGAATATAGAGAAGGATATGCGCCGGCAACAGATACATCATTTATTCTTAATACAGATTGCAAAGCTGTTTCGAGCCATCTTAATTTGTCGGAAGCATTTTTCTGATGCCGGGCCACATAATAAGCAGCAGTAAATTTCTCAAAGTCGTTTGTCGCTTCGTTCCATGCACGAAGAAATAGTCTGCTTGCTTCTCCTGGTTTGCCCTTTCCTTCCATGTCCATACCTTCAATACAAAGTTTAATAACATTGTTATTTGGGTTGAATTCCATTTTCTAATTATTTTCTCTGTTAATTATCGCAATACCAATTTAGTTGCTTGTCTTAAGATCATTTGAGTCCTTATACAAAAGTTAATCCATTTTTTTGTTGTTGATGCGAAGAACAATAGAAGAAAGATACTTTCTCCGTGTCCTTTGTGTTGTACTGGCGGAGGATTAACCCCCCGGGCTGAGTAGTTAGCGGTAAATTATTTGTCTGTTCTTGTACTCAAACTATTACTCTTTTCTCGTTCTTTTGCTTGCTTATATTCTTTTAAACAACTGTCAAGTAGCTTGCCCTGGTTATAAATACAATCACAAAATTTTTCGCAAGCTTTCGGATATTTGCCGCCTTTACATCCATTGGTACATTCTTCTAAAGAGTTACCGGGGCGAATGTCAAATATAAATATGTTGATCACTACAACTGCAGCTGCAGTTATAAAAACGCCGCCGAAAAATGCAAATGGAAACTTGCTGCTTAGTGTTTTCTTTTTTGTTGGGTAAATCTCTGCGTTAGATCGTTTAAATGGTAAAATATGTTTTATTCGTTCATAGTCCCAACATAGCAGGTATATGTTTGCCAATAACATCAGCGTTGTGATACGGGTACCTTCAAACCGGGTAGCATAAGCCAGGATACAAATGTTCAGAATAGTTGGAAAATAGAAAATTGCCCCAAGAAGTGCTGTTCTTGGAAGCAGTAATAAAAGCGCAATTACTAATTGTGCTACCCCGATAAATGTATAGTAATACCCTGTTTGATATAACGCATCAAAATAATGTCCCAATGGATGATCAGCAGGCAAAGCAGTAAATCGTTCGCCCGTTATTTTTACTATACCAGATGGAATGAATCCAAAAGCCAATGCTACACGACAAAAAATGGTGAAGTAATGAAACCATTTGTTTCCCTTTGCCTCATAATAAAATTGTTCAAGTCTGGTAAATACTTCCATGTTGAAGTGGTGCGTATCCGTTTTTATGTTTTAGGTCATCCTTTTGGAAAGGCCGAATCATTGTGTTGTGAAATGCTGTCACCCTCCAAATATCGTTCTCTTTAATAAAAACACGAATGCTGAGTTCCTGATGTGTCGATTCTGCTTGCAACCCATAGACAAGAAGAAAAGGATTACAGGAATTACCAATCTAAATACTCGCATACTGTATAATTTAATCAGGTTATAAAACGAAAATTTTTTTTACCGGTTGATGCAATCATTAGCAATACAATTTCGGACTTATTTTATTAATCCCTTTCTTAGTTGCTGCGAAGGAATATGGAAGAAAGATGCTGATACCAGAACAACAAATATTGTAAGTAAATTCCCACTGGCTTCTTCATTCAATTATGTAGAACCGGCTTTAGGACAGGTCCTCCGGCGGCGGATACTTATTCAAAGTGATATTTTCTTTGAATTAGTGTAATCAGGTCAGTAGCTTTTTGATGAATATTTTTTAGTCGTTGATAAATCGAACCGGTTAATTGGGTGTGACTATTTGAAAGATAATTGCCTAGTTTGATAAATTGAACCTTGTCATCCGACATCAATTTTAAAGGAATGTTTTTCCGCAAAGGGTTTGTAAGCGAATTATCTTCAAAATAATTGAGATTGAATAATGAATAGACCAAATCTTTTGATCTAATTCGTGTTGCTTCATAGCTGGCAAGCTGTGTGTTTATCAAATAGTCACATTCATTCCAGTATTTTGCAAGGCTATCTGTTATTTCCTTATTTCTGATCAATCTCAGGTTACCAGAGTTTTTTAGCTGCGTAACGGCACTATTCTGAAAAGTAATTGTAAAGAACCGTGAAGATTTTGGAACGGTATCATACATTTCTCTAATAGTACTGTCCGAGAATTGGTCAAGGTAAAGTAACACTGTTGACTTTCTAAGTACGGGATCAAAATAGTGATCAATAGATGATACTATCGCGTTGATTTCTGCCGTATCTCGTTCTAAATCATCGAGCATTGATTTCATGTATTCAGTTTCCCGCTGATGTTCTACCATATGCTCTCTCTGGTTCTCTGCCAGAAATCCGCAGAACACAGCCAGAAACAGCATCAAAAATTCCCAGAAATAATGAGTCCATTTTTTTCTCGGAGTGTGGGCATGATGGTGTACTTCCATAATTCCTTGTTGCTTGTTTTAATTTTTTGGACAGGAAGTTAATTTATTTTCTGTTGTTGCGAAGAACTATGAAAGAAGGATGCTGCCCCTTTCATTCAGTTATGTTGTACTTGTTGTCAGGCAAGAACCATTGCGAAAGGAGCGGTTAACGCATTTGGTCTCCAGCTTTCACCTATCTTTAAACTTATATCTATTCAATAAACAACCTGCATGAGAATTATTACTGTTATCACCGCTATTCTATTTTTATCATCCTGTGGCGAAAAAAAAGACAGACGAGAATTATTAACTGGCATGTACAAACTTGTCATTGCTGAAAACATGGATTCGACAGGCGTATGGCATGAAGATCCCTGGACAAAAGGTGGCACTGGCTATATTGTTTATGATGGTCTTGGACATATGGCAGTACATATTACCCGTAAAGGATATAAAGATTACAACTGGCTGAACAGGACCGATGCTTTGAGTCCTGAAAAAATAGATGCCCATATTGACAGTATGTCAGTTGATGAACTGAAAGGAGCAGTCCGAGAATTTGCCGGTAGTTATGCCTATGCAGCTAATTATACGATGGAAGACACAGCAGATGTTGTTGTACACCATCGACTGACGGCTTCTACTCCTGCAGAATGGGGAACTGTAGCTCCAAGGGCATTTAGTTTTAGCGGAGATACAGTTATACTTCGGGTACTGGATGGTAACAGGAGGCTGAAATGGTTAAAGATGCAATAGAAGAACGATGCTGCCTTTTCATTCAAATATGTTGTACCGCATGTGGGCAAGACTCCAGTGGACAGAAAATCAGTCGCATGAAAATATTCATTAAATTGAAATAATTTATCGGCAGTTTTATTCATTCAATATATTTTTCTAAGTGACTACGTATCGTTGCGGGATTTTATGGATAATTACTTTGTTATTTGTCATGCATGCACCGGCCCAGCAACCTACTGCAGAAACAGACCATGATACAACTTATTACGAATCCTTCATGGGTAAAAAAATTACCGGCAGATATTATTTTTCTCAGAAATACACGACATTAGAGATTAAAAGAAATAACAAAACAACTCCCCGCCTTCGCTACGTGCCTAATACAACTTTAAATATGGGGATCGGCGCAACCTATCAATTCTTTACCTTGAACCTTGCGTATGGTTTTGGATTTTTGAATCGCGGTGAAGAACAAAAAGGCAAAACCAAGTATTGGGAAAACCAGGGACATATGTATGGACGTAAATGGAGTTTTGATTTCTATGCACAATTTTATAAAGGTTACTATCTATATCCCAAAGGCCTTGGATCACCTGATCCCAATTTATATTATATCCGGCCGGATATAAAGTTCAACTTATTTGGTCTTGCCTCTTATCGCATTTTGAATGATAGGAAATTTTCTTACAGGGCTGCGATGGTACAAAATGAGTGGCAAAAAAAATCAGCCGGTTCCTTTTTGTTGGGTGGCGAAATATATTACGGCATTGTAAATGCAGACAGTGCTTTAGTACCCGATACTATGGCCATGTTATATAAACAACAGGGCATTCATAAGATCCAGTTTTTTAAAATAGGACCGGGAGCAGGTTACGCCTATACACTTGTTTTGGGGCACCACTTCTTTATAACTGGTTCACTCAATGGAAATCTCAATCTCGGGTGGGTTCGGGAAACAAGCAAGTCCAGCAGCGAAGATCGTTTTAGCATTACACCAAATTTTTTATATCGTATGGCCGCGGGATATAACAGCCGGTCATGGAACATAAATGTATCATGGGTAAGTAACCGGATATCCATACAGGGAGCATCTTCTGCGGATGGCTATATAGGACGAGTGGGAATTGTAAGAGCAACACTTGCCCGGCAATTTCAACCGGGACCCAAAGCAAAAAAAATTTTGAAGCCATTCGATAAAATGGCGGCAAAGAAATAAGCAGGACAATACTATCTCATAGTTACCGGGGATTGGATTGAGAAGATGGGAATTGCTCTCCTCATTCAATTATTTTGTATTGGCTGGTGGGCAAGAGGACGAGCGGACGGATACATATTACATTTATCGGGAGACAGTGGCTATTGTTGTAATTTTTCCATCGGATCCGATCATTCTCACTCTCGGTATGTATGCACTTCGAACTTCCAGATTTTCTGCAGTTACATCATGCCACTCCAGTATATATATTTCACCGTGAAATACTGTCACACCGGTCGGTGTCCACGGACTTGACTCCTGCAAAATATTACTTATTATACCATTCGGGGAAATTTTCAGGACGCTACGGCTTCCTGTTGCAGCTACATAAATGGTCCCAGTTGAATCAACTGCTATACCGCGACAATAGGAAGGCGTTGTTTCCAATGGCAGGTTGTCTCCGCTTTTCCCAACAAAAGTTGCAATGATTGACATTGTTCCATTCATCGTGATCTTCCTAATCGTATTAGCATTAGCATCACTCGCTTCGGTAATATAAAGCGATCCGTCAGGTCCAACAGCAATACCACTGATAAATTCAAATATTTTATCGCTAATCAATACTGATTCTTTTCCGCCTGGTGTCCTCCTGATAATCTTTCCCGAACTGGTCCGGGTATTTGCGTAGTAAATGTTTCCATCATTTCCAATGACGAGAGGGAAATCGGAACACATGAGGAGGGTAGGTTTGTTATTTTGTGGTGTTACTCTTTCAAAATACTCTCCGAAATTTTTTGATGATCCTGCAAAGTGTCCAGCCGCATCAATGGTCATCCAGTGAAATTTAGATGCCGGCAAGAAAGTCAGTTTACCATTATTATCAATTTTCCAAACACCTTTACCCGTATCGGTAAAGTAAACCTGACCCTGCTTGTCAACCACAATACCGGAACCCGGATGTGCAATTGCGTTGGTTGCAACCAATATGCAGGACATTAATCCAACGAATGTCTTTATCACTGAAGTTGAGCGTTCCATTTTAAATTGTTTACACAAAGTACCTGAAATGTATTTTATAAAAACAGGAGATTAGATAAAAGGATGGGAAGTCTTGATGAAGTGTAATTTATGATAATCTATATCTGTTATTGCCTTAAAGTAGTATAGAAAGATAGATGCTGATACCAGAACAACAATTGTTGAAACTAATCTCCCGGGCTCTGCCCCCTTCATTCATTTATATTGTACTGTCTATGGGCAAGACCCCGGACGAACGGAAGTTTTTAGATACTGAAAAGAAAAGAGTAACACTACGGACAATCGGAGGAATTAATGTATAATAGTTCTTAAGGCATCATAGGTTGCAGGCGTGTTAACCGTCATATGATGATCTTCGTTATAAAATTTCTATTCGAACCTGAGTTTGTTCTGCCTATTTTTTTCAATAAGGTCTGCCAGCGAAAATGAAGGGCGGATCAAAACTGTTTTTGCACTTGTATCTTTTTTAACCTGCTCCATAGTCATTTTTTTATCTTGCTCATTTGCTATGGCGAGGAATAATCTCTTATTGTCAAATAGCTGGTTATGGAGTATTGAAGCGGATTCATTTAATAATTCCTGATCATCCCACCACATAGTTGGATCTATTGCGATATAATTTTCAAAAAGCTCCGTGTGTTTCAGGAGAATGTTTATGACCTGGAGACCGCCTATTGAATGCCCGATCAATTTACGGCTGGAAGAAACAGGATATTTTTTTTCGATATATGGCAATAGTTCTTTTTCCAGAAATGAAATAAATACATCCCCTCCTCCCGTGGTCTTTGCTGTACGTTCATCCACCCATGGAGATGAGTTAATATAAGAACTGGCTGTGGGGCAAGACACCGGGCGGACAAAAGCACACCAGCCGTGTCCCTTGCTACGGTAGATCAACAGAGATCCGGCTCAGAAAAAAAAATTTTACAAGGAGATTTCTATGCTACTTTTTATCATTCATCTTCGAAGCGTCACCCGATGGTAGCATTCCCAATTGGGACATCATTGACATGGTATCAAAGACTCCCCACCGTTCTGTTGCTTTGCCATCTTTAATGACGATAATATCAATCCCGGTAATCTTAAATGATTTATTGGTGGCCGGCATGGCACCCATTGAACCGGTGTTGGTTGCGCTCATCGTTACGTAGCTTACGACGGTGTCCCCTTTAGCTACAATAAAGTCTACATTTACTTTTGCGTCAGGAAAAGCGGTAAACATTTGTGTAAACTGTGCCTTAAGATCATCTATACCTTTTCCTGAATGTCCCTGGTCAGGATTGTGGTCAACAAAATCTGCTGTACAAAATGAGTCGATCATCGCTATGTTGTGAGCGTTGATCACTTCATCATAAAACCGCTGGGTTTTTGCTTTGTTAGCCGCAGACTGATCCGACATTGAATTACTGGTAGAATTGTTGCAGGAATAAATTAGGACTGCAAACATCGGGAAGAAAACAAAAAGGAACTTTTTCATTTGCATAATTTTTTAAATTACTAAATACGATTGAAAACAGGATTCAAAGTGCAGGGATGCGGAACACTGGTTGAAAGGTAAGAATTTTCCGGTTGTCACTGCGGAGAGCCATCCTACGAAATAGTCGATTGTTATTTTTTTGCGGAAGAACGTTGCTGTTATACCTGACTCTTTGGCGCGGACGCCAACGAGTGCACTGTATTTTCAAAAATGAAAAGCCGGATATACCGGCTTCTTCAATTTGATCTTTGCATTCAATTCAATTTTATACTTCTGCAGGTACTTCCACCGGCATTGAGACTGTGATAGGATCTCTGACAGTATGTTTTTCTTTTGCGATCTTTTCCATTACTTCCGGATTGCTCATTAAGGCTTGCATTCCTTCCAGGTCAAAAACTTCCCCGACTATAACAACTGAATTAGGATCGTCTGTGTCCTGGAAAGTTTGGAAACCAGATGCAAATTTTGAGAACAGATCAACTCGGTCCTGGTGACCATTTAACCATGTACCGAAGTCTCCCACTTTGTGACGAATTACAACCGTTGGCATTTTTTTTGATTTAAAAGTGACGCTTACTCTAAACAGTTTTCAGCTTCCCTGTTGTTTGCATTGAGTAGAAAGGTCAGTAAGTGTTTATGAAAGTTAAGTTTTTTCCGGTAAGTTCAGATGTTTTATCAAATCATTCCGATTAAAGACGTTCCCCAATAGAATTCAGGGGATTACTCTTGTTATCGTCTTTATGAACCTGCAAAATGGTATGTCGTTATTTTTTGTTTGCTGTTTATTGCCAGTCCACTGTGTAATTAAGTTCAGTTACCCCGCAAGTAAATGGCCGGGTAGTTCCCAGGTTAAGTTTTATTTTGTCGTTGATGTCTGCAAACAATGGAGCGCCTCGTCCAGGAATAATCGGATTAACAAATAGTCAGTCGCTGTCAATTAAGTTCAGTTGAATAGGTGAATGTGTTGCTGTCGGGCTACCAAAAAGCAAAATGTCTTTACCAGCCTGTTGTTTTATCCATTTATACTGTGCGAAAGGTTGTCGCTGATAATTTTTGTGTTGGTCAAATCGGCGTCTGTCAAAACGGTGAAGGCGAGCAAAGCAAAACGCATTTATACATTTTTTACTTTTGTGACTGATGAAATCCTTTCTAACTGTTATTGTAGCATTCTTCATTTTTTCACAACCAGTCTATGCTCAAGCGGATCCAAAAATTGTTTTAAAAGAATGGATCGATAAGAACGCCATTGACATCTCGCTGCCCGACAGTTCAATAGCGTTTTCAAATCTTAGTGCTTTTAAAACCATGCTGGGCAATACAAAGATCTTTGCACTTGGAGAACCCTTGCATAATTTATCGGAACCCCTGGAACTAAGAAACCGCCTTTTTAAATTTATGATCAGCGAAATGGGATTCAATGCGATTGCGTTAGAAACAAGTTTTTCGCAGGCAAAAAAAATAAATGATTTCATTCTTGGAAGATCAAGGGGACGAGCCCCGCTTATTGCAAACTCCAATATGAGTTATGGCTTTGGGGCGCTGAAAGCTAATTCAGATCTGATTGAATGGGTTCGCAGATTTAATACGACAAAACCAGATCATTTAAAAGTAAGGTTCTATGGGATTGATCTTACCGGGGAATTTGGCAAATCAGCCTATCCTTCAATTCAAAGTGCATTAGATTATATAGCCGTCGTTGATCCAGATCTTTTTTCCGAATTGAATCCTTCACTGCTTGATCTTAAAAACGATTTCATTGCTTCCGCATTCGTTAAATTAAACGAAGAACGCAGACGACAGATAAGGAAAAATATCATTGATCTTATTAAGACGTTAAAAGATAACAGGACACGATTTATAAAACGATCCTCCGAGGAAGAATTTGACTGGGCATTGCAGCAAGCTGTCAATGCAAGATATGACGAGGTCTTTCTTGAAAGTCTGCCGCGGAATAATGATTCGACCAAGAATCTTCCAATAGTCCGGTCAATTAATTTAAGAGACACCGCAATGGCCCAGAATGTTGAATGGATCGTTAAACATTCGGGCAAAAACAGAAAGGTTTTATTGTTTGCTCACAACATGCATATTTTTAACGGACAAAACTTACCAGAAGAAAATAATCCATGGTTTAACCTCTTAAAAGGAAGTAATGCGGCAGGAGTGTCTTTGCGTTCGATGTTCGGAAAAGATCTTTTTGTAATGGGAATTTTTTACGGAACCATGCGGGGCAATCAATTCCCCGACACAATGCCAGTTGAAAAAGACGAATTCTCTTCATTGCTTGATCAATCCTCATCTTCACAATACCTGCTCAATCTAGAAAATGGCTCTTCGAAAAATGACCTGTATAAATTCATAAATAAAAAACTTCTTATACGAAATGGCTATCACGGAGAGGCAAGAGTCTATGTCAATCCGGTACAAGGATTTGATGCAGCTATCTTTATCCGATCGGTTGGGGCTGCACCGAGGGCATTTTAATTTCAAATTACACGCAAAGGTGCTGTTAGCGGTTCGTTGTTTATTGCCTGTCCACTGTGTAATTAAGTTCAGTTACCCCGCAAGTAAATGGCCGGGTAGTTACCAGGTTAAGTTTTATTTTGTCGTTGATGTCTGAAAACAATGGAATGCCTCGTCCAAGAATAATTGGATTAACAAATAGCCAGTAGCCGTCAATTAAGTCCAGTTGAATAAGTGAATGTGTTGCTGTCGGGCTACCAAAAAGCAAGATGTCTGGACCTGCCTGTTGTTTTATTTCATTTATTCTGTCCGAAAAGTTGTCGCTGATAATTGTTGTGTTAGTCAAACCGGCTTCTTTCATAGTTTTTGATAAAACAACTTTATGAACTTTACTATACCACTTTGAATGTTCAATGTCGTGCTTGCTCGCATTCGGGTCATCTCCAGCGGTAGGCCAGTAACCTTCCATCATCTGGTACGTTACCCGTCCATATAATGCAGTGTCGCCTTCGCTTATCCGCTTGCCGACATGATCAAAAATTTCTTCATCAACTTTGATCCAGTTCATTTCTCCATTCGGTCCTGCTACAAAACCGTCAAGCGACATGTGCATAAATGAAATTATTTTTCTCATATGGGTTTATTTTTTGTCTTTAGTTTGTTACGTTTTTTTACAATTACTGCTAACATTTTGCTTTACGAATTTTCTTGTGGAGAAAGTTAATTCATTTTCCTTGATGCCGTGATGCGTCTCTCTACGCATCGGGGCGTTTTATTTTATTGCTGACACGAAACAGGGTTGAGGCGCGGACGCTAACGGGTGCCGAGTTGCAATTATTGCAACTCTCTAATAAAGCTCTGCAAAATTCAATTTCAAAATGGTCTTCCTGAAAATGAGATTTGGGTTATAAAAAGATTGTATGGAACTCTTCCGCTATAGTAGTATGCTGGTCGTCCTGATCGCCATATTCATTGAATTCGTTATTGATCAAAAGGAACAGAAACATTTATATAAAAAGAAGGAAGTTCTTGAAAACATTCTGATTGGTCTTGGGTTATTTTTTATAACCATTTTTAGCAAGGCGCTCATGTATGTATGTTTTGACCTTATGTACTCAGTTCGGTTATTTACAATTGATCGACAGTGGTCAGTCTTCGTAGTGTTATTTCTTCTAAGTGATTTGTCATTTTATTGGTTTCATCGCACTTCGCACAGTGTGGGCTGGTTTTGGTCCTCTCATTATGTTCACCACTCAGCCGAACAGTATAATCTTCTGGTTTCATTCCGACAATCCTGGACCGGCCAGATCAGCGGACAACCTCTTTTTTGGATGTGGTTACCATTCATGGGATTTGGCCCATCTTGGGTTTATATTGCCTACGCAATCGGATTGATCTATCAATCATGGCTGCATACAGAGCTGATTGGAAAACTCCACCCGGTTTTTGAATTTATCTTTAATACTCCGTCGCACCACCGCGTCCATCACGGGTCCAACATGAAATACCTGGATAAGAACCTTGGCGGAATTTTTATTTTTTGGGATCGAATCTTCGGAACTTTCCAAAAGGAAGAAGAAAAACCAGATTATGGATTGACTGAAAAGAAAGAATTTAACTCAGTCACATCTTTGATGTTTCATGGTTGGAAGGATCTTTTCACAAAGGTATATCGTGCGAAAAATATTTTTACTAAACTAAAATATTTAATTAAACCTCCTGGCTGGAGCCACGATGGTAGTTCGAAAACAGTTAAACAAATGCGCCAGGAATCAGGCTAACATTTCATATTCTTTCGTCGCTTCCGTTTGCTCCCTCGCAAACGGCCTTAGCTTGCAACATTTGTTACTCGTTGGGGCGGACGCTAACGAGTGCACAGACCCCGGCGGACGGAATAATTTTGTTAGCGGCACGTAAAAAGTTGCATTTATTTATGGATCATTTTTCGGCAGATATAATTATAGCCGCATAATTCATGATGAGCCTTCCGTCAATGAGCTTGCTGTTGCAATCTTCCAACAAATTATTTTTTATTTTATTAATTGTTACTTCGTCAACTTTGTTTAATAAACTTATAGTTGTCTCCGACATTTCTGTTCTGTTTAACCAATAATTTTCAGATGTTTCAAAACCTATCTTGCCGGAAATTGTTTCTTCCTTCACGTTTTTAAATCCGGCGTTTTCAAATATTTTTTTTATAAACCCGGGCTCTGCACATCGAAACATTCCCGGTGCATCGGTTGATGACTTTGGTATTTCAATATGTTTTGATAAAGCTTTTGTCATCGTAGTTGACCAATCATTTTTTTCCGGTGCAGCCCAAACACATATAGCAGCTTTACCCCCATTTTTACAAACGCGAAACATTTCATTTGCTGCCAACTGCATATCAGGAAAAAACATAAAACCCATTCTGCAACTTATCTTATCAAAAAAATTGTTTGTGAAAGGAAGATCAGAAACATTTGCTGATTTAAATTCAATGTTGCTGATATTACGTTCATCAGCATAAGTGCGAGCAATGCTTAGCATTTCTTCAGACAGGTCGGTTGCATACACCTGGCCATTTTTTGCAATGGCTGCAATTGAAAGCGCAGGCTCGCCGGTCCCGGAAGCAATATCGAGCACAACATCATTACTCTTTATATCCAGGGCTTTTATGATCGCATCGCCCATTGGCTTTAAAAAATTCATAGTAAAGTCATTCCATTTCTTCCACCCATTGGAAACTGTATCCCATGCTTTTTTTTGCAGTTCACTTATGGCCATCAGGTTTTCTTTCATACAATAAATATTAATAATGCAGTAGTATCAGTTGCCGTTAATATTCTGCTCTGCGAAAGTTAATCCATTTTCGATTGTTGCTGCGAAGAACTATGGAAGAAAGATGCTGATACAGTAATATCAATTATTGTAACTAAACGGCCTGGGCTCCTGTCTTCATTCAATTATGTTGTACTGGCTGTGGAGTAAGACCCAAGGCTGATGAGAAATTTCGTCATTTGTTGAACCGAAGTGCTACTTGATGTCTTATACATCTTTAATCGAAAATTTTCGGATGTTTTAAATGCCAATTTGTAGCTTTTTGAAATTTATTCGCTACAGCAAGAACTTTGCCTTCGCCCCATTTAGGCCCAACAATCTGCAAACCTAACGGCAAACCTTCATCAGTAAATCCACACGGAATGCTAATCGCCGGCAAACCGTAGTAATTGAATGGAATTGTATTGTCTACCGCAAGTGCTCTTGCGCCCTTGACCTTAGCATCAACGATACTTAGAGGAGAAGTAATAGTAGTGGGCAATATTAGAACATCGATGTCCTTAAAAAGTTGATCTGAAATCGTTCTTCTGTTTTCAATCATTTCATTCCTGGCATTTATGTAATCTATACTGCTTGATTCTTTGATACCATTGAAGCGTTCAATAGTTACCGGGTCATACAGCTCTTTGTACTGCTTTATAAGAGGCTTATGGAAAGCTTCAACTTCAGTATTAAACACCACAGACATCGATGGCGGAGTTTCCGGTAGTTCTAATTCGGTCGTTTTACAATTTAGTGAACGAAAAATCGCTATCGCCGTGTTAAAGGATGTATTGACGCTATCTGAAATTTTTAGATTTTGAACAATGCCAATTCTGGGCTTTTGCATGGTATTAACATATTTTCGGTAATCAGTTTTACAATTGTTTGGTTGCAGGGCCTGAGCACTAATAGCATTCAACATGATCGCTGTATCCTCTACGGTGCGACAAATCGGACAAACATGATCCATACTCTGAACTAAGGGTATAATGCCACGAATACTTATCAAGTCATATGTTGCCTTGAAACCTGTAACACCGCAACAAGCCGGTGGCAGCCTGCTCGATCCGCCAGTATCTGTTCCCATTGCAGCATAACATAAACCTGCAGCAACTGCCACAGCAGAACCACCAGAAGATCCACCGGCTATATAAACTGGGTTCCAGGGGTTATGAACACTTCCAAAATAACTTACGACTGACGTAGTTCCAAAAGCAAACTCATGCATATTTAACTTTCCAAGCGAAATGGCCCCAGCATTTCTTAGCAGTGTTGTTACTTCTGCATCTTCTGTCGGAATTCGATCTTTATACACCCCACTGGCCGCTGTGGTTTTTATACCAGCTGTATCGATATTGTCTTTTAGAGCAATAGGAATCCCATGTAATGGACCTTTCCATTTTCCTTTTGCTATCTCTTTTTCTGCCAGTTTTGCTTCCTTCAAGGCAATGTCGCCGGTAACCGTAATAAAAGCGTTGAGTTTTGGGTTGAGTAGTTCAATTTTTTTAAGACATGCCCTAACAAGGTCAACCGGTAATACTTTTTTTTGTCGTACCAATTCGCTCACTTCTGCGATACTGAAATAAGTATAATCTGTGGGTAGTTGCATAAATGAATTTTTACTTAACATTAATCCTATTGCCGTTAGTGATGAATTCCGCATGAAAACGCGACGGGAAAAATTTTTCATGATATGTAAATACTTTTAAAGTCTGTAATACAATTGCAGCTAACATCTTGCTTTAGCAAGTTCTTGTACAGAAAGTTAATGATTTCCAATTGCAAGTTGCCCTCTTCATTCAATTATGTTGTACTGGCTGTGGGGCAAGACCCCGGGCGAACGAAAATTTTTTCCGAAGCGATTAATTATTCTCATTGCCCTGCTGGTAAGTCAAATTATTTCTTTGACTGCTCATATAGTTGCTCGTTCCCTGATCTTATGTCCATCCCTTTTTTTAAGATTTTTTCAAACACTGCAACGGCAGTAGCAACTACGAGAGAAACAAAAGTAGTTACAATACACATGGCAAGAAAACCCACGGGGTCGTCATCTTTATTATGAAATATTCTTACGTATAGTCCTGCCATCGCAATGAAGATGCTCAGTACGATTGCGCAATATCGTATGCTGCTTAAAGCCCTCACCGAGTTTAGTGAGAATGCTTTATTTTGTCCGATATATCCGAGTAATCTGAACGCCTTATACAGCGCAATAAAAAATGGGATTGACGCGGCATAGCCATACAAGATGAACGGATCAGAGTAAATGCCGAACAGATCTAAGTTTGTGGCTCTCCCTTCGGTCAAGGGAAACCGAATCATGATAGCTAGTGCCACAATGCCAATAAGCACAATGACTCCCTGGAGAAATATTGTTGAACTTTGTTTGATAAAAGCGTTTTATTAATTGTTACTGGTACTTGATACTGTTACTCCCGACAAGCGGTTGCCGATAATATCCTGCTTTACGCAAGTACTCGTACAGAAAGTTAATGATTTTTAATTGTACGCTGTCCCTTCATTCAATAATGTTGTAGTGGCTGCGGGGTAAGACCTCAACGAAAAAACCTTTGCTATGTAGATAGCTTATTGTGTCGACAAAAATACTTTGTCAATATGTTGAGACTTCTTATTTGCGTCAGCTTGCACAACAATTTCAAAGTTCACCTTCCCTTCCGGCTCATAATTGTTGTCTTCCGGGTCAAATAGTTGTCTGATTTGAAATTCATATCTGCCGTTGTCTAAGTCAATCGATAAATCGGCGTTATGTTCAGCTGGAATTTTCTCATCATCATTTTGTGCAGCAATTGTCAGGTCTTCATAGTTAGTCAGGAATATTTTACCATTAGTAACTTCAATTGTCTTGCAAAATTCCCTGAACGATTTTATTTCTGATGGTTTACTTGCGAAATTCACGGTCCAAACATTTTCAGCCCTGGTCGCCCATAATATTAAATGATCATTGTTTATTTCGTCAATGAAGTGACCGAATAATTGAGATAATTCCCAGGCTTCACTAACAAAAGACTTGTAAGTATCAGTATTAACAATTCCAAGAAAGCCAGAGTCGTCTGTTATTTTAAGAGTTTTTAAATTTTGCATTGTCCTCTTCATTCAATTTTGTTGTGCTAGTTGTGGGCAAGAAACCGGGCGGACAGAAAATCTTCACCTATATTTTTATAGCCCACTCATTTAGCATTGGCCTTCCCAACAAGTCATTAGCTGCTGCATCTTTTCTAAACTTTTCTTCTTTAGGGTCCCATTTCAATGGCCGCTTTAGCTGGTAGGCGATATTACCAATGTTACAAACTGTGGCGGTACGATGTCCTGTTTCAACATCACATATAGGTTTAGTACGTGTACGCATGGCATTCAAAAAATCCTTGTAATGGTTCTCACTTTTATATACTTGCTTTTTTGTATCATCGATGATTATATTTTTTACGGATGCAGGAGTTGTTTCAAGTTTACCCCGACCTATCCGTATTTCACCTTCAGTTCCTGTAAACATCACGGCATTGTTCCATTCCCATTTTTCATGGGTCATAATAATATTATTTTTATACTTATAAGTTAGAAACGGATGTTCTGCATCCGGAGCAAAAATTTCTATAGGGCCGCTTTCATCCATATCCAAAGCCCATTGAGCAATGTCAAACATATGTGCACCCCAGTCCGTTACCATGCCGCCTCCAAATTCTTTATAGTTCCTCCAGTTAGGGTAAACATCTTTTGTAATGGGCGGTGCAAGTTCAGCATTAAAAGGTTTAAATTCATTTGGTCCCAGCCATTTGCTCCAATCCAATCCATCGGGTACCTGTTGTTCAGGTAAATTATAAGCAACTGGTGGCGGACCTACATTCACTTTTATACTTTTGATTTCGCCAATAAAACCATTGCGAACTATTTCCACCGCCTGGCGAAATTCCGGCCACGAACGTTGCATACTTCCTGTTTGAAAGACCCGATTGTGTTCTCGTGTAGCCTTCACCATTGCTCTTCCTTCTTTTACAGTAAGTGATAATGGTTTTTCACAGTAAATATCTTTTCCTGCTTCTGCGGCCCGAACGGCTACTGCAGCATGCCAATGATCAGGCGTTGCAATAACTACGGCATCAATATCTTTCCTGGAGAGCAATTCTCTGAAATCATTATATACTGCGATGTCATTATCATTGACAGGTTGCTTGTTTTTTTCCTGGTTAGTTTTTATTGTTTTCAGCATCAGTTCGCTTTTATCTTTATACACTTCACTCAATGCAAGAATGCGGATCTCATTTGTGCTTAAGAAATAATTGCTAAGTATACGTCCTTGCTTTCCACAACCAATAAAACCCAGGGCGATCATATCGCTTGGAGGAATGTATTTAGTGCCATCCGGGCGATTACCTCCTAACACGAAACGTGGTGCAATTATAAAACCCGCAAGCGCCGTTGCCGATCGCTTAATAAAATACCTTCTGCTGTTGTCTACGGATGCTTCCTTTTCCTTATCGATCATTATTTTTAATTTATTGATGAAATAATCATTTTAGTAAAGCCCATTTGATGGCTCCTACAATATGCTGAAGAAATAAAGGATCGGTAAAAGTTTCAGGGTGATGACCCCACTCTGTATAAAAAGCTCTGCCACCATCGTAATTATGATACCATGCGATAGGATGATAATCCGGCATTTTACCTCCGGTATAGCTCTTCTCATCTATCGTAATTAAAACGTTTACTGATTCTTTCTTAAAAGATTTAAAGTTGTAGATCTCCTCCAGCCGGCTCAAAGTATCAGGCATAAAACTAACTGCCGGATGATTTTTATTTACAACATTATATAATGCTGTCTGGGGTTTTGGATGGCTTTCAAAATAGGCACCTACCAAATTGTTGTACCATGGCCAGTCATACTCTGTATCTGTGGCAGAGTGAATACCTACATAACTGCCACCCGCCTGTATGTATTTTTGAAAAGCAATTTGCTGTTCATCGTTTAAAACATTACCTGTTGTATTTAAAAATACCACTACACCATATTGTTTAAGATTTGCTTCAGTAAATACTGTTGCTTCTTCAGTTGTATCTACTCTCCAGTTTTTCTCCGAACCCATTTTTAAAAATGCTGTTTTACCCGCATCTATTGATTTGTGACGAAAGCCTTTGGTAGCGCTGAATACCAATATTTTTGGAGACTGCGTTATTTTTTGTGTTGAAGAACAGCCGAAAAAAATAATAATAACAAAAAGAGAAATTGTGTTAAATGACTTGCACATGGTATGAATGTTTGATTAATAGAATAAACTATCAGGACTTTTTTTGTGCCGTTATTCATGATTTGCCATGCCGGAACAGAATTCATAGAATTAATGAAGTTGAAGTTAAAATCTTTTATTGAGATTTACTTGCCGCAGGCAGGTGTTGTTGCTGCGAAGAACTATGGAAGAAGATGCTGGTACTATAACACCAACTATTGTAACTAAACTCTCGCGTTTGCCCTCTTCATTCAATTATGTTGTAACGGTTGTGGAGCCAGACTCTGGGCCGGAGGAACCCGTTCTTCAGTCAGCATAACAGATTACCTTTCATTGTGCGTTTGTTTTTGTTCAATTATTTTTCTTGTCTTTCAAGATATTGCTAATCCAGTTAATAATGGTGTCTGCTACTTGTTTCTCTTCCCCCATGTACATGTGGTCAGCATTCTTAATCATTGTTGTGGTTAATTGAACCTGTTTAAAATTCTTTTCAATGTTTGATTGCAAAGATTTCAATTCTGCTTCACTACCTACATCATCGTTTGTAGCATAAAAAATCAAAATTGGACAATGTACTTTTGCGACGCCTGCATTCTGTGGTGTGATCAAACCAAAAAAATCTTTCTCCTCCTGCGGCGTATTGATAATGTCCATATAGGTTGCAGCGCTTATGTACGATGGGAAAGAACGTTTGGGGTCTTCTATAAGTTTATCCGGTTTGTTTTCGGAGACATATTGAACAGCCGGCAAATATTGTGTGGAATCAACAGGTCTTGTATCTGCACTAACTTGTCCTGATGCACAGACCAATCCTATTATTCGTGGGTCTTGTTTTTCGCACTGGTATCTGCGTACTGCGGCCCATCCCGCACTATGTCCTACTAATATTATTTTTTTGAAACCTTTAAATTCTGCAAAGTCAATCCAGCCTGAAATATCCTTTACCTCATCTCCGGCTACTCCCCAATAACCGCCGCCTCTTAACCTAACTCCTTTTTTATATCCTTCTACATTTCCGAGGTCATGCATGCGGGTATTAACCGATATACATGTGTAACCTTTTTCAGCAAGAGACCTTCCAATAGCAATATAACCCGGTGAATAAAAGTTTACACCCCATCCATGAACCCAGATAATTGCTACCTGTTTTGCGAACTCTTTATTAGCAGGAAATAATACTCCGGCGTTGAAAATAGTGTCTGTTGATATAGAATAAACAATTTCTTCTGGAAAGGTAGCAGCGGGTAAGGGCAGTCTGTATTTATTTTGTCCGTGAGAATTAGAAATAACTGCCAATAAAAGGACAAATGTTATTCTGACTTTTTTCATGTCTTTGGTTTTGATTAGTTAAATACTTAAAAATTCCGAAGACTAAAATCATGGGACGCAGACAATTAAAATGTGGTTACAGCAAAGACATTTCATTTTCTGTTGTTGGTGCGAAGAACTATGGAAGAAACATGCTGAATTGTATTACCAATTATTGAAAACTTACTCCCGGGGGCTGCCCATTTTATTCAGTTGTGTTGTACAGGCTATGGTACAAGACCCTGACGGAAATTCCCAGAAATAATTCGTCCATTTTTTTTTGTGGTGTATATGAGTGGTGGTGTACTTCCATGAAGTCCTATTGAAGATGATACTTGTGTTTAAAATATTCAATAAGGCTGGTTGACCTGGCTTTTATTTCTTCAAGGAGCCCGATTAACCGATTTACGCCATCTGCGTAATCACTTAGCATAGTAAAATATTTGTTTATCATCTCCATGTCTTTCTTATACAAAGCAGGTGTTGAATGGGAGGAGCTGTTGCTTAAGGCTTGATAATTGGTCAGCGAATAAATAATATCCCTGATCCTGTTCTGCCGGTCCTGGAACCCACCTGTTTCACCCTTGATATACAGGCGCAGCAAATTATCATAGGATAAAATACTATCTACATCATTTTTTGGCAGCAACCTGAAGCCTCCGGCATTTTTCAATTGTTGCAGAGTGCCGTCAGTATAAATAAGATCGTCGAAATTTTTTGAATGAAAAAATAAGTCTAAAAGACAGGTATCAGGTTGATCACCGCTAATCAATTTATTAAAGCATTCGGGCATGTTTTTGAAAGCGGCAGATCTTTCTTCGAATGATTTTATAAGCATTGTAAACCGGCCCGTGTCCGTTTTCAGATCTTGATAAAAAGACAGGATATACTGTCTTCCTCTTTGTCTTTCCACCCTGTGCTCTCTTAAATTTTCCGTCAAAAAACCACAGAACACTGCAAGGAACAACATAAGAAACTCCCAGAAATAATGTGTCCATTTTTTTCTCGGTGTATGTGGATGATGATGAACTTCCATAATTGGTGGTGCCTGATTGTATTTATGGAACGGGAAGTTAATTCATTTTCGATTGTTGCTTTTTGACGGGGACGTAATGTGTGCACAGGTTACTATTTCTTTAATTCTACTTCCAAAGAATCATATTCTTTTTGAAGCTTCAATAACTCAATTGTTTTTTTCCCCTCAGCTAAGGATAATCCTTCATTAAGCTTTGCCGAAATGGTATCAGCTTTGTTTACACTTTGTAAACTGTCTGTTTTTTTATAATATAACGCTTTCACTTGTTCCATTTCCTTCTTAATAGCTTGTTGCCTGTTTACAATTGATTCTTTCTTATTTTCACAGGAAGAAATCAAAATGATTGTTAGTAAAAGAATAATCCTCATATAATTTAAACTTTTGTCCATGTCTTATTGATCGTCAAAGTTAATTGTTGTCCGTTAGTTCAATTGTTAGGATCTGCGAAATTGATGATTGTTATTTTTTGTAGAAGACTAATCTTCAGTCCACGTGATATTCCTTCTGAAGATAGGTCAGCAATCTTACCGCTTTTTCCCTGTATTGTTTTTCATAAAGTATTGTAGTCGCCATAGCTCCTTTTGCATTTCTTATCATGCTGTAAAGCTGATGTATCGCCGGCATATCATATTTAATAAAGACTTCGGTGTTTTGAAGAAAACGCTTTGGGATGTTGTCTTCAATGGCTGTTTGAGGCACAGGCATATCCATTAACTCTTGTGCTTTGCGAATAATATCCCAAGAGCAGGTATAATTATATTCATTATTAAAACCTACATTCCGGTAAAAATTATAAACCAGGTTTATGGAATCAACTACTTTCTCATTCCTGATAAAATTAAATCCTCCTGCCTTCAATTGTGTGATCGTATTATCGTTTTGGATAAAAACTTGCAACCAGCTATAATACGGCAGGAAATGATAAAAGAAAGTATCCTGGGTATTTATATTTTTTAACCGGTCAATTGGTATTTGCAGAGCACTGTCCAGATGATCGCTCCATAACTGGTTATAGTAAATGGCAAAATTAACATCAGCAGTGTCAGCCTTCAAATCAGCTACCAGGTTTTGTATGTAGTGATGTGCCTTTTCTTTATTAATAATCGTCTCCCGATAGTTTTCTGCCAGGAAACCACAAAACACAGCAAGAAATAACATTAAGAATTCCCAGAAATAATGCGTCCATTTTTTTCTTGGTGTGTGGGCATGGTGATGAACTTCCATAATTATTGGGGCTTGTTTTATGTTATGGAGCAGGAAGTTAATCGATTTTCAGTTGTTGCTGCGAAGAACTATGGAAGAAAGACGCCACAAATTTTCACGCAAAGACGCAAAGATGATTAAGACGCTAAGAAACCCCTTTGCAACTTTGCTCCCTGGCGTCCTGGCGTGAAATAAAATGGCCCCTGCGAAATGGTTGATTGTTATTTTTTGTGAAAGACTGAAGATGCCCTTCCATTGCTCGTTGGCGCGGATCCCCATCCCCTACATCGTGACAAGCTGCCAACAAGTGCATAGTGGATTATAATTTAGCCGCAATGTTTTTTATCACCTGGTTAAATCCCTCCGAAGAAGTTTTACTGGTCATCCCATTCACTTTCATTACCATTAATTTGTTCGTCTTTCGTACGTACACAAACAAGGGACTGTTTCCATACCAGGCCTCATCACCAAGCTGAAGCTCTTTGAAACCTTCATGATGTTCATTTGATCTTTTATAGTAGGAGTAAACGGTAGATGCAGATGAAACATTGGGATATTCTTCGACCAAAAAATAAACTTTACCCGTCTTTCCTGTTTTTTCATCTTTTTTATTTGCTTCATAGGCACACCCGTAGAACGAAGCCGTTTTTTTTATGTGAAATACGCTATCCTCAGGACTGCTTTCCCTACCCATCCCAGCCGCTACGGTTTCGCTGTCAACCAGCCTCCCCGGTTCACCCATTATTTTTTCTGCATCAGCCAGGGTGAATAAAGTTGTTGGATCAGTTGTGATTGATGAATGTTTGACCCCTGGTTTAGTGGTAGTGTATATTGACAGCCCTAAAGCCACTGAAATGAAGAAAGAATTGATCTGTCCCATAGAAATAAATTTATCAAACTTAAAGAACTTCTATAGCGAGCGGCGATCATTTACACCTACTGAAATAATTCCTTGACAAAAATACACGGATCATATCTGGATATTTCCTATTTGAGACCCCGGGTAATTAATGAAGCCTTTTGATTTACTTCAAAGTCAACCGAAGAAACGTTTTTTACGTACGGTCGGCTTACAACTGCTTTTACAAGGTCAGAATGCATAAAGTCTTCCATGGCAGTTTTGTTTTCCCACAAATAGAAGCCGCCAAAAGTATTTTTTTCTTCGTCCGTCAACCAAACTTTTGAAACAAGACCTTTTACTTTGGCTAAAATTGGTGCATCTGGTTCTACCATTTGCTTAAGATAGTCCGCTTGAGAAATATCCTTTAATTGATAAGTGATTAATTGTGCATGCATTGTTTTATTTTTTTAAGATTATAATTCTTAGCCTTCTCTCGCTATTTGTGTCATCATAGAATTATCGATAACAATCACGGCTTTCTGCCGGCTGTTGAATTTAGGAAATATTACGGCCGAGCCGCACAACAAATTTATTTTTATTTATCGGCGAGGCCCGCGGAGTGCAGGCTGGCAGAAAGCTGATGTTAGCGGTTCGGGCTTTTCCCGGTGAGTTTTTATTTAAGATTGTCAAACGGATTTCTCAAATTGTAACATATTAATTCAGGATTTATCTTATCAGATTCATTTGATTTTCTAAACAAGAGTTTCTCCAACAGATTTATAGACCTCTGATTATCTCTATGAAAAACAGCTTCTATTTTTTGAACTTTAATTGTATTGAATGCATAGTCAACAACTTTTTCTGCAGCTTCCTTCATTATTCCTTGTCCTTGAAAATTTGTCAAAAGTTCATAACCGATTTCACACTTGCCATCTTCATCCGAAAAACTGAAAAGACAAATTGTCCCAACCAATAAGTTTCTGTCACCCAAAGTTATTGCCCAATAGAGAGAATCATTTTTATTAATGTTTTCATTAATCTTGTTTATGAAATCCCTGGCATCATCAATAGTATTGCTTATTTGTCTGTCAAGATATTTATTTATTTCTCTGTCAGAACGCAAAATGAAAATATCTTGCTCGTCATTAATGACCAGTTGTCTGAGAATAAGCCTTTCAGTTGCTAAAATTGGAAAGGGCACAAAACTTCTATTTAACATTCTGTCAAATTTGATTTGTTAGACTATTCGATCATCATAGCCTGACCGCTAACATTTTGCTTTACGCAGGTTCTTGTACAGAAAGTTAATGATTTCAAATTGTAAGTTGCCCTCTTCATTCATTTATATTGTACCGGCTGTGGGACAAGACCCCGGGTGAACGGAGCATAACAAGACGCCATTTATTGATCGACATTATAAAAAAATTCCTTACCGATGTGTAAAAAAAGTACAACGATAAAGAGTGCAAAAGAGATATAGGTACTGACATAGGCGAGAGGTATACTCATCAATAAGAGAACACTGCCGATCTTGGCAATAGTTACATACTTTTTAAAAGCTTTGCTCCTCGTTGTTTCTTCAGGAATAATTCTTTTTGTGACGACATATCCCCATATAGAAGCAAAACCAATATTCATCAGGAAGTAGTTAGTTGCCACCAATGCAACTGCGTAAGAGCTTTCATGATTTCTTCCAGCCAGTGCGGTGGTAAAAGGTAGTGACGATACAAAAAGAATAAAGACAAAATTGAGAATAATAAACCTGAGATCCACACTTTTGATCAGGCGACATAGATCATGATGATTCAGCCAAAGGCTGACAATGGTAGCAAAGGAAATGACATAACTGAAAACAGCAGGCACCAGATGGCGGATAAACGTCTTTATTTCATCATCCGATGAGTAAGCATTATCCGGCACTCTGAACTCAAGGACAAGGATAGTAATGAGAATTGCCAGGATGGCATCAAAAAAGGTTTCAAAACGGGCTTTCTCAGATTTCTCTGCAAAGTGCTTACTCATGACCTGATAAAATTAATGCGCTAACGTGAAGGCTTCCGTTCGTGTGAGTAATAGTGGTTTTAAGTCTGGTCAAAGATATACTGCTTCATTGAAATACAAAAGCTGGTAGCATATTCGTCCCG